>JBCCUO010000686.1:0-2885 GCA_039196805.1 Planctomycetota bacterium
ATCACACCCAACTTCACTACGCCAGCCCCATCGTCTCGTCCAAGCCGAACATCACGTTCATGTTTTGGATGGCGGCCCCACTGGCACCCTTGACCAGGTTGTCGATGGCGCACACCAGGATCAATCGATCGCCAGCCGAACGGACGGCCATGTGGACCTGGTTGGTGCCCGAAACATGCTTGGTCGCCGGCAGCGATTCGATCGGATGCACGAATGGACTCTTCGCATACGACTTCTGCCAACACGCCATCACGTCGTCTGCCGACGAAGCGGACTTGACGTAGATCGTTGACAGAATGCCACGATCCATCGGTGCCAAATGCGGTGTGAAGATCACAGTCGGCTCGCTTCCGCTGATGCGATGCACCAGGTCGCTGATCTCCGGTTGATGCCGGTGCGCTGCGACGGAGTAAGCGGCGATCGACTCGTTCGTTTCGCAGTAAAGCGTTGACACCTTCGGAGTGCGACCCGCACCACTGACGCCACTCTTGCTGTCAACGATCACATCATCCAGCGAAATCAAATCGGCATCCGCGAGCGGAGCAAGTGGCAAGATCGCCGACGTCGGATAGCACCCTGGGTTGGCCACCAAATCGGCTTGCCGAATCTCGTCGGCATAGAACTCGGGCATCCCGTACACAGTCCTCCCGACTCGTTCCGGCCACGGATGTGTGACGCCATACCACTGCTGGTACGTCTCCAGGCTGGACAAGCGAAAGTCCGCGCTGAAGTCGACGACCCGCACATCGCGATGAATCAGTTCCCTGACCGTTTCCGCCGACGCGCCGTGAGGCAAACAACACATCGCGACGTCCACCTTGGACGCGAAACTCTCCGCGTCAAATGGTTCGATCACGACATCGGTTGACCCGCATAGCGACGGGTGGATCTGGGCAAGGGGCGTGCCCGCTTCCTTGCGGCTGGTCGCCACCGCCAACGTGGCCTCGGCATGGCCACGCAGCAGCCTGGCAACTTCCAAGGCGGTGTATCCGGTCGCTCCGACAATTCCAACGCGTATCGTCATGGTGTCTTGGATTGGTGAGAATCAATAGCCCATCGGCTCGGCGGTGTCTCGTTCCTGGACAGTCAGGTCGTACATGTCACGAATCAACTGCATGTCGCATTCTCGTTGCTGCACGCTTCGTCGGGCAAACATCCGTGCCTGGGTGTTGATCATCACATCCGCCGGCAACAACGACGTCTGTCCAAACAGACGAGCATAGTTGACAAAGCTCGGGACATTGGAAGTCACGAACCCATACATCATCGTGCAAACCCCAATCACCTTGCCCGTGAAGATGCCTGTGTTGATCGCCGATTTGCTGTAGTCGCCCATGATGCATCCCAAGAACTGCATCCCGGTCGCCACTTTCTCTTCGCCGTACTGAATGTTGATCTTTCCGTACGTGTTCTTCAGGTCACTGTTGCACGTTCCCGCTCCCAGGTTGATCCAACTGCCCAAATAACTGTGTCCCAAAAACCCATGATGCTGTTTGTTGGTGAAAGGTTCGATCACGGACGCTTCCACCTCGCCTCCAATCTTGACCGTGTGGCCCAGCGAGACCCCATCCTTGATCGCAGAGTGCTCAATGACTCGCGTGCTGTGGCCGGCATAGAGAGGCCCTTCCAAAAAGCAAAACGGCCCCACCTTCACATTGGATTCCAGCACGATCGGACCGTCGTCAACATGGATCGACGCGTAATCGCCGATCGAGACATCCGATCCAACGAAGACGCCGTCAGATAGCTGCGTGTAATCCCCATGTTGGATCCGCCACTGCATCGAGTCTGCCATGCACGCCATCTGATGACGAACGATGTCGTGCGGGCGGCGAAACACGTCCAGCGAACGTGACGAAGGAAACGCCTCGGCCAGCAACACGGCGCTCCCAATGATCGCGTCAATGTCGGTCGTCGACTTGTGGCTGCAACCGTCGTCGGAACCGCTACCCTCGCTGCGATGGTCACTTCGATCGGACGCTGACAGCTTGGCGGCCAAGACTGTTTGGCCATCTTCTGCCAACAGCACCTCGCTGTGATCACTCTGCGCGATCTGCTTCAGTGTGTCGCCGTTGGCCACGCTGGGAACCAATCGAGCATTGACCAGCAGCACAGCTTCATCGGCCTCAATGGCCGTGGCTTGCTCCAAGCCAAAGTCCAGCTTCTGGATCAGTTGCAGGTAGTCGCGAACGTGACCGCTGAGCTCGCCGGATAACGGACGTAGCCAATCAATCAATTGATAGCTGGCGCACGTAATCCCATAAGCCGGCCGAGCATGAACGACCGGGCAAAGATCTTGGATGTGGTCGTCCTCGAAACAAATGATTTGCATGTAGGCTGGCTTCTGGAGTTGGACGACACGGACGGGGGGACTCGCACAGGCTCACGATTGTATCGGTCGTGAGACATCTAGGAACCAGGCCGCCTCGTAGATCACGACAGCAGATCGTTCCCGGTCGACTTGTCCGTCGGCCCGCGGCCTGAAGAGTTAGGGTTTCTCCGTAGCTCGTGATCCGCTTCCCCGATCGACGTCGCCCTCCGATGCAAACGTTGTCCTACATGCCTCTTCGTTGGGTCGGGAACAGACGAGCCAAGAACGTGCTATGGCTGGGGCTAGCGTCATTGGCCCTCAGCGGCCTGAGTGTCACTGCCGACGAACCGACGCTGGCAGACCCAAACGTCGACTTGATCGACACACCGACTTGGCAGCTAATCACCGATCTAGATTCGGATGCGTTTCGCGTCCGGCAGCATTCCAAACAGAAAATCCGAAGCCGGTTGGAAGCACCCGCTGACGATCAAGAGATCATTCGATGTCTGCAATTTGCCCAGCAGCATGGATCGGTAGAGATGCAGCTTCAGGCTGGACGATGGCTTCGGACACG
>JBCCUO010000687.1:0-2884 GCA_039196805.1 Planctomycetota bacterium
ACGATGCACGACCAGCTTGGTTTGCTGGTCGCTGACGTACAGGTCGGCGTGGCACCGACTTGACCAGGCAGTTGCATGAGGTGTTTGAACGACAACGTGACTTGGTTCGACGTTTCTAGAGGCGTGGACCGTGAGACTGCCTTGACGTAGATGTAGATGCCGCTGGGTGTTCTCGGCCATGGTCAGCTGACTGCTTCCGCCAAGTGTCACCGTTGAACCGTCGCCAAAATGCAACTCGACTCCCGATTCAACAGTCGTTGTTTCCAGCGTTCCCCCAGTCAACGCTTGGCCGGGACGAAGACGATCCAGAACCTTGCCATCGTTTCCTGTCCAGCGAATGCCGCCGGTGAGTTGACTCACTTTGGCGATTGAACCAGCATCCGGGCTTCGCAACAAGAAAACCGCAATCAACGCCATCGCCGCCAGGGCAACAACGGTCACCGGCCAGGTAACGGACGAGCCAACTGTTGCGGCCGGAATCGAGCGGGCGACGGAGTCCATCTTCGTTTCCGGCTCGCTGGCAAATCGCTGGCGAAGCGCCGAATCCAGGTTCATGTGTCGCAGGTAAGTCCGGCGATCTTCTTTGCAAGTACGCAAGCGAGCATCAAGCGATTCCACCTGAGTCTGATTAGCAGTGCCCCGAAGCACCGCGTCGATCATTTCGACTAGCGAAGCATGCGATCGATCGGGCATGTCAGGGCGCTTCCCCGGCCAGAGTCGTGCGCACGCAACGTAGAAGGGCGGCACGTATCTTGGCCAATTGCTTGCCGACCGCGTTGGCGGTGCGGCCTACCTGCTGGGCATACTGCTTGATCGTTGCGCCCTCCCTGTAGCAAGCGGCAAGGACCCCGCGATCACCCTCGCTTAACTTGGCGATGCAGTGCGACAAAATCCGCCGTTCCTCTTCCAGCACCAGTGACTGCTGTTCCGCATCGGAGGCAAGCTGGTTCATCAACTCCTCGGTGAAGAGGTGGCGGTCTCGTTGTTTGCGTCGTCGATGATTCAAGGCCTCGTATCGCGCGATCTGGAACGCCCAGTTTCGAAAACTGGAACCGCGTTCGAACTGGTCAAACTTCTTCCATAGCTTGACGCTCGTTTCCTGCATCACGACCTCGGAATCGTCGTGGCTGCCGAGCAACGACATCACAAACGACTGAATTGCGGGTTGATGACGGAGGAACAAAGCCATGAACACTTCGTGGCGGTTGTTGGATTCGTCCATTGAGCACCACTGTGGCCTCGATTCTGGTGTCGCCAACCAACTAACGTCGCCGCTGAGGGGCACCCGCCCGGCATTCGCCAAAATTCGCCCGGGAAATTCACGGCGATCCGGGGTACGCCCACAATAACACGGCGATTCAGCGTCCCTTCGGCTTGGTCATCAGCAGTTTGTAGTGCCCCGTTCCCAGCAGATCATCCAGGCGAGTCCGCAGCTCAGGCGTGATGTCGACGCGAAACTTGTCGCTTTTCAGATGGATTGTTTCGCCACCCTGCAGAGTCATCGTGAACAACATTTCTTTCTGCCCAGGGTAGCCGCGAAGGATTTCGCGGATGCCGGACAGGGCCGCCGAATCATGCTCCGATTCGTCCAGTCGGATCCTCATGCCGTGCGTGTACCGACTATCCAAATCATTCAGCGGAATCAACTCGTCGATGATCAGATTGGCTTCGTCACCCCCGCCGCGGCGGTCAACTTTTCCTTTCGCTAGCACCACGGCATCGGCGATCACGTGATGGCCCGTGTCCGCAAACTGCCGAGGCCAAAGGATGCACCGGATGCTCCCTTGCATGTCCTCCAGGTCGAAGTTGGCGTACTTGGATGGCTGGCCAGGTTTGCTATTCTTCGTGTGAGCTATCTTGATCGAACTGATCATGCCGCCCAGGATCACCTCACCCCGATCTTTGATGTCGGCCAGGCCATCAGTGGTGTGCGTGCGGAACGTCGAGAGCTTGTTTTCGAACTCGGCCAGCGGGTGGCTTTCCAGGTAGAAGCCCAGCACCTCCTTCTCCGCGAGCAGTTTCTGACGCTCGGGCCAGTCTTCCATCTCAGGGATGGGGGACGGGCCGCTTTCGCCCTGATCGTCTGGTTCGTCATCGAAGGCGCCAAACAAACTTGCTTGCCCGCTCTTTTTGTCCGCCTGGACTTTGCTGCCCGCCTGGACGGCCCGTTCGATCACGGACGTCAAGCGGTTGCGGTTGACTCCGAAGCAATCGAGCGCGCCCGCCTTGATCAACGTTTCGATGGCGGACTTGTTGCAGTCTGCTGAGTCGACTCGTTCACAGAAGTCAAAAATGTCCTTGAAGGGGCCGTTCGATTGAAATTCCTGTTCGATGGACGTCGCGGTCGATCCCCCACAACCTTTGACTGCGGAGAGGGCGAAATAGATCTTTCCGTCGGCCACGGAGAAGTCTGCGGCACTGCCGTTGATCGTGGGCGGCACGACTTCGATCCCCATGCGGTCGCAATCTTCCATGTGTTCGACCAACGAGTCCTTTCGTTTGAAATTGCGTCCATCAATGTCACTGGAGAGCAAAGCCGCCATGAACTCCACCGGATAGTGAGCCTTCAAAAACGCGGTCTGGTAAGCGACCAACGCGTAGGCGGTGCTGTGCGAGTTATGGACAACGATTCCGTTGGCCACAAAGTTATGGTGGCCGTCGACCTCCAGGTCGTAGACGTCTTCGACTTCAGCTGGTTCGATGGAGACAACCTCATCCCAGAACACGTCGCTTTCCGCATGCGATCGAAGGGCCTTCGAGTCGAAGAAATCTGCAAGGCGGTTGATGGTGTTCCGTTGAAAGCCTCGTTTCTTGGAGGGGGCTTGTCTCGCTAATTCTCGAGTCGATACGCCGCTTTGGAATTCAAGTTCGCGCCAGGGCAATC
>JBCCUO010000688.1:0-2879 GCA_039196805.1 Planctomycetota bacterium
CAGCTCGAGCCCGGCTGGAACGTGCTGGATGGCGAGCGTATCTACTTCATACCCAACCCAGCTCTGGGTTTGGCGTCCCACCCGTAATCGCCTGCCTTGGAAGACATGCCGATGAAACTTTCTCGCTTTACCCTTGGGATGACGATCGCCGTCGCCCTGCTTAGCTCCCGCGCGGACGCTGAGCTGTTCATGGACAATTTCAATACGGTCGATTCGGCCAGCGCCTATGTTCAGACCGAGTCCTCAGCGGACACCTCGGTGACCTATGCATTCGACTATTCTGCGCTCAATATCCCGGTCGCACCGAATACGACGGACAGCTCGACGTTGGGCGTGCGTTTTGCCGCGAATATCACCGGAGATCAGGGCGGCTCTGGTTCAGCCCAGGCGATTACTTTGCACACGGTCCAGCAGTTTTCCGGCGCTTACATCGTTCAGTTTGACGCCTGGATCAATGCGAACGGTCCGTTCCCGGGTGGCGGCGGTGGTTCCACGGAGTTCTTGACGGCCGGCGTAGGTGGCGACGGCCTGACACCCAACCGTGGAGGCGGGACGGGAAGTGGTGGATGGACCGCTGTCACTGGAGAAGGCGGTGCCTCTCGCGATTATCGGATGTACAAGCAAGAGAACGAACAGTTCATCGCTTCGACGCAGTACACCGCTCCCAGTCAAGACGCGGGGAACGCCTACTACAACCAGTTCGGAAACATTGACGTCGAGCAGTTCCAGCAAGGCCCTTCGCAAACGGGTACGACTGGTAGCGGAACGTTTGGCTTCGACTGGCACGTTGTGGAGTTGGTCGTCGATCCAGCAGGTCAGGGCACAATGACTTGGAGCATTGATGGACTAGAGATTGGGACTCTAAACGGTGCGGTTGGCGATGACTTCGCAACGGACGGAAGCGTAACGATCGGATACATGGACGTCTTCAGTTCCATCTCCGATTCCCCTACGAATTCGTTCGGCTTGATCGACAACCTCGTGGTGACCGCAGTTCCCGAACCCGGATCGTTCGCGTTACTGACCGGTCTGGTCGTTTCGGCGACCGCTCTGCGACGACGTCGCCGAGCGTAGCATTAGCGGAACAATCCAACGTTTTCCATTCACGGTCGCCCTACTGGGCGGCCGTTTTGCGTTGCTGGGCAAGCTGATTGATCTGACGCTTCGTAGCGTCGTCGCACCGTGACCACCCGGTGATCTCGTCGCTGGTGCGGAAACAGCCCTGGCAGACCTTTGCTGTAGAAAGCACGCAGACACCAATGCAGGGTGACTGCGTCTCTGCAACAGCGTTCCTCTCTGTCCTGCGGTCGCTTGCGTTTCGGTCGATCATCCGTGATTTCCTAACTACAGTCATGCCTTCGGCGACGTCGCCGGGCTAAGCAGGTACCAAAGCTTAGCGCGACGAATACCATCCCGCCTGGTTCAGGGACCGCAGACACCGAGTTCAATACACCGATTCCAGCCGGATTTGATCCCAAGCCGTCCCCCAATCGGAAATCAAACCCACCCGTCCCCTCGGTCAGCCAAGCATCGTAGATCGGATTTCCCAGCGAGTCGGTGAAGACACCATTACCGGGGATATCGACCAGCTTCACAAACTGGATGTTGTTCAGATCGACCTGCCCCCCCAAGACGAGGGCGTGGTCGGACAGGTCGCTAAGATCAAAAGGTGTGCCCAAGCCCGAACTCCCTGCGTGCTTGCCCGCCAAATTGTGCACGTTTGTCGGATCAATGTAGGCAAACGCGTCTCCAAAGGGTGTGAACAGATCACCGCGCTGATTCAGGCTTTGACTGGGAAATCGAGCGAAGCTCTGGCCGTCGGAGGAGACTTCGACGAACGCCAATTCAGCATTGAGCAGATCCAGTTCGTTGCGGTTCAACGTGTTTGGATCATCCGCGAAGCCCGTGAACGCATTTTCGAAGACCACGAAATCCCACTCATCGCCATTGCGAACTCCGCTGGGAAACGAAACGGTCAGGTGTCCCGGTTGCAGTCCGCCAATCAGATCCGCACCTGAAAGATCTCCCAGGCTGTTGAACCCACCAGACGTATCGATCGCCGTGCTGCCGCGGGGGGCGAACTGAGTCAGCTCGGTCACGATTGAATCGGCCCATTCCACGATTCGTGAATCGTCTTTGGCGATCGCAGGATCGATCGGATGGGCGGTGTCAGAGTGTCCGGAGAACGTTTGAGCCGGCAAGTCTGCCACCAGCAAGAGTACAGCCGCAGCTGCGGCGATGAGTCGAACTGTCATCAAGGAATCCATCGTGGTGTTCGCGCCGTTCATCGGCTGTAACCCCAGAGTAGTGATTTCAAAACACGTTCCCGCTTGTGGGAGCATCGGAAGCAGCACAAAACGGCGCTGCCACCCTCGGCCGTTGCGAGTTGCCGGGGAACGCCAATTCCGCCCTCCCCGCTCGTTCCCCACGACCCTCACTGAGTGAGGGCGGTGAGCGTTTTGAAAAAGTCCCTAGGGAGCCATAGACGCGTGGTGCTTACGTCCAGCCTTCGGTAACGAAGGCTGCAGCGACTGCCCCAATCCAAGAGGGCAACTTGATCGCCTTGCCGTGGTAGGTCTTCTGACTTGCTGTCGACGCTCTTTCCCCTGCCTTCTCGCCCGACTTCTGCGGACAATGGCAACGATCAAGAAAGAAAAAGCGATGCTCACCCTGGCGGGCAACGCGACAGCTCACAGCGGCCGGACCGTCCCGGAGTTTCACCGGAGTTCCCTGTTCACGAGTGACGCAGACGCGTCACCGTCACCACGAGCACCCAGAAGATAGCAGACTCGACCCGACCGTCAATCTCTGCCAGGGATCCGATTCAGGGTGTAGTAGGCACGGTCATGAAGCAGTGGACGCCCGGCCATGCTTCGGAC
>JBCCUO010000689.1:0-2878 GCA_039196805.1 Planctomycetota bacterium
GCCTGTCGCATTGTTGGATTCACCGGAGAAGCTCGAGCAAGCAACGGATCGTTTAACGATCGTTTTCGTGACTCTCGGCGAGTGGGCTACTACGCGGGAGATTTCGCCGAGGAAACCCAATCGCTGGTATCAATCAAAGCATGGCGAACGATACCCGTTTTTGCTGTTGATTCACCGGTGCCGGCTTTCGGGGCCACGGAGTATTGGCAACAGCCAGGCTTCCGGCATGTCGGCGAGCATGACCGAACCTACATCGGTTGGATCAGCGAATCGGGAGTCGTTCAGGTTCAGTACTACGATCACGACGACGAGCAGTTCTCAGCAATCACAGATGTTGTTGCACTGAGAACGCTTGATTCTGATGTCCAGCTTCAAGCAGTTGACGATCACAACGCGCCGACAATCGTTGTAGCGGCCGACGGTTCTGTCTGCGTCTTCGCTTGCGTTCATGATCGCCCTGGTCTCTTCAAACTTTACCGATCGACGAGCCCCGAAGACATTTTAGCGTTCGATGCTCCGGTCGACTTGATTGATACCGGCTTGACAGCGGATGTTTATAACTACCCGCAGCCGCACATTTTTCCAGACGGCAGCATTCGCGTGTTCTATCGCTACCAGAGTTTTACTTCTGGAGTCTGGAAGACAAAGACTTCGACGGACAACGGTTTGACATGGGGGCCAGCTACGACCGTGCTGGACTTTTCGGGTGAATCGAAAGGCGCGTACGGCATGACCAGGCAGGACCCAAACAATCCACGAAGGATCGTGATGGCGTCGCATGCCGCTCAAGTCGCATCACCAACCCGTGAAGGCATCTGGTACGCCGAGTCGTTGGACGGTGGCGAGACTTGGCAGCAAAGCGACGGCACCGCGTTGACGCTTCCACTCACTACTGCGAATCAGGAAAGGATCTTCGACTCCGGCAACGATCGAGTCCGAATTACCGGCATGGCTGCGATGCCGGTTGGTGCTCGCGTTGTTGCTGGCTACGACGAAGAGCCGGATCACGTGACGATTGCTGTTCAGCATGATCAGACATCTGCTTGGACAAACGCTGTTGTCGCGGCTAGCCGGTTGCACTGGAATGGAAACGGTCAAAGTTGGTACACGCCGGGTGGGGACGTTCATCCCAAAAACCATGACGAAATAGCGTTGTCGATCCCTATTGGCGACGTTTTGGAGGTCCAGAAATACGCTACGTCTGATGGCGGGGAGACTTGGCGACTGATCGAACAGGTCACAGCTTCCTCGCTGGAAGATCAGTGGCGACCGATGTACGTCGTGAATCCGAACGATGAGCTTGATCTCGTTTGGTGCAGTGGCTTCTACACAGGTTCCGAACTCGGGAACGATTGGGTGGGCTATGACACGGTCCGCATCATCACGCCAAAGAACCAACAGCACCGCCGGTTAGATGAAACAGCCGAACGAATTCGGCTCGCGTTGATCGACGCCTCACTTCGTCAGCCTGCGTCAGTCATCGTCACGCAGCCGCTGACGCCAAGTGCGGATCTTGTCACTATTCGGCAAGGTGACGACTACAGCGGCAGTCGGGCGTTCCAGATCGATATTGATTCGGTCCTGGACTTGACTGGGAAGAATCTGGTGATGGCCTGCCAGTCGGGCGCTGAGGAATTCTCCCTTCGGTTTCCGATTGAGGGACTCGCTGGCGAGCATTTCGTGACGTTCGACGCGGAAGGTAGTGTGACCCAGGAGCTGACGCCCCTTGAATACGAAGTGCTCTATCGCATCGAGCATTCCAGCGGCGTCGAAGAGACGATTCAGGTCGGTCGATTCAATGTGGAGTACTTCAAGACTCCGCTGCCCATTGCTAACACGTGACCCGCTGATCTTGGTTTGTCGAAATCTGGCAGGCAACATTTCGATGCATGTCTGCCTCGCTCGTCAACCAGAAGATCGCTGATGCCGTCGACGCTCAAGAGAGCGGCGATTTTGCCATGGCGTTGGCCAAATTGCGTTCGGCCAAGATGTACCTATCTGGCAAACCTGATACCAAGATTAGCGATGAAGAGCTGATCTGGGATCGTGAGGCAATTGACCAAGCGATCGCTGACATGCTTCGCGCCAAGAACGCTTCGGCCGGGTTTGTGAGCGTCCCAATTCAGGACGCTCGTCACCGCTGCGGAGGCTGATCAAGTGTTGAACTTGAACTGGCTCCGCCGGCGGAGAGAGCAAGCCGAACTTGCTGATCGTCGACGCCAACTACTCCACAAGGTCACTGACCAGATGGAGGAGATCAACAAGCGGCACTGGGACGGTGCGAACAACGATGACCCAGAGAAAGTCGCCCAATGGTGCCAAGCTGACGGGCGGCACATCAATTCGATTCTCGTCGACAACCTGGAAACGGTCCGAAACCGATCGCAGTACGAAGCGAGAGTCAACAGCACCGTTGAAGGTGTCATCGAGACGCACAAGTCGGACGTGGTCGGCCGGGATGGCCCGTCGCTGCAGGTTGAGTCGGGGGATCAATCCTGGAACGAGCAGGCCGAGGCGGTTTGGCGGGAAGAGTTCTGGACACACTGCGATTCAACTGGCCAACTGTCCGGCGGCGACTACCTCAAGCAAGCTGTTGAACAATGGTGGACGTCAGGGAACCTGCTCAGCCAAATCATCTTCGATCGCGACACAGAGACGCGACTCCAGACCAAGCTTCACGCGATCGATTCGGCGCGACTGCGATCGCCGATGGATGGCATCGCTAACCCCAACATTCTGCTGGGCGTTGAGCGAAACAAATTGGGGCGTGCGAAAGCGTATCACATCGCTGATCAAGACTTTTCGCAGCTCGGGTACGGAGTTGGCGTCGCCACCGAATGGGGCAAGACGAAGCGAATCGTATCGCGTGACATGATCC
>JBCCUO010000690.1:0-2875 GCA_039196805.1 Planctomycetota bacterium
ACGCTAGGCCGCGCGCGATTGGCTCGGCTTTGGCGCCGCACATCAAGATCGATGTCGCGAGCAAGATCGCGAAGAAGAGAATCTGCAGCACGTTGCCATCAACCATCGCAGCGAGCGGATTGGTGGGCACGACTTGCACTAGCTGAGTCGTCAACGACAGCGCTTCCGGTGCTTGAACGTCATCGCCAAGATTCAGGTGGTTTAGCTCGATCCCTTGACCCACCGTCGACAGCCCACCTGCCGACAGCCCGATCGCAATGGCGGCCAATGTGGTGATCAAGTAAGCCGTGAACGTCCACGCCCCCAGGCGAGCGAGTCCTTGAAGGCTGCCGATCGAAGTAGTCCCGGTGACCACCGTGCTGAATACCAGCAGCGGTACGATCATCTTGATCGCGCGCAAGAAAACCTGCCCCAGCGGTTCCAGCCCTTGCGCTGAGCTGGGAGCCACGAGTCCCAAGAACACTCCGAGGACCAACGCAATCAGTACGAAATGCCAAAGCCTCATCGAGTCTCTCTGTTGAACCGTCTGTCCGACAAACGTAGTCGAAACGACTTTCGGGCGGCATCGGTCGACCTCCATCATTCTCGGTGGCGGTGCATTCCTCACAAACGGTCTTGCTGCACCGTCGCATGGTGATGGTGTGCACAGGTGTGTGGTTTTCGGCCAAAAGCGCGTCTTGTGGCGTACGTTTCCACGTCGGGTGCGCAGATCTACCGGTTTTTCTGGTCGAGACGCGTCCCGGATTGAACAAGCTGTACACCGCTGGGAACCGCCACCATGAAAGTCCGCACACGACTGATCAGCCTCGTTCTATTGTCGGCAGCCGCCCTCGCGGTAGCCGGATGGACCAGTTTCCAAGCCGCGAGAGAAACGGCTCGGGACATGGAGCAATTGGAGTCGATGGCGCAGCTGTCGGTGCGAATCAGTAACACCGTTCACGAGATGCAGAAGGAACGCGGCATGACGGCTGGTTTCCTGGGCAGTCAGGGCAAGTCGTTCGCGTCGGACCTTCCTCGCCAACACCAAGCGACGACCGAACGCATTGACGAACTCCAACGCAATCTCGCAACCCAGTCACTGGAGGCGACACCGCTGGTAAGTCAGCGGCTCAGTGCCGCCCAGTCCAAGTTGGACACGGCCATTCAACTGAGGTCCCGCGTGCTTGCCCTGACGGTGCCCGCGAAAGACGCGATCGCTGCGTACACGCAGTCCAATGCCGCCATGTTGGACACGATCGACGCCATATCGACCGTCACGCAAGACGCTCAGTTGGTCTCTGCGGTGTCCGCCTACGTTGCTTTTCTCAAGGGCAAGGAGCGTGCGGGAATCGAGCGAGCCGTCTTGGCCAATACATTTGCGCAAGACAAATTCGGACCCGGAATGTTCAAGAAGTTCGTGAGTTTGGTCGCCCTGCAAACGTCCTACTTCAACGACTTTCAATCGATTGCATCGCCCGATCTGAGATCCGTCTTCGATACGGCCCGGCAACTGCCTTGTGTGGAGAAGGTCGAGAACTTTCGTAGCGTCGCCTATGCGAAAGCCAACGAAGGCGGCTTCGGCCAAGACGCCAAGAACTGGTTCGACGCCAAGACGAGTGAAATCAACTCGCTCAAAGAGGTTGAAGACACGATCGCCAATGAGCTCTGCTTGTCGGCCGACACGAAGAAGTTGGCCGCCCAGCGCACAGCCAACCTTGCTGGCGGATTGACGCTGACACTCTTTGTTGTCGTGGTCCTTTTCGGATGCTACGTCCAACGATCCGTGTCACGTTCACTCACGCAATTGACCCTTGCCTTACAAGACATCGCAAACGGCGAAGGCGATCTGACACGGCGCCTTGACGTTGGCAAGGACGAATTCGGTGAAGCATCGAGTCACTTCAATCAATTCGCCGAGCGTATTCATGGCGTGATCTCGGCCGTCAAAGCGAACGCGGAAACGCTCAGCGGATCATCCACTGAACTGAGCGCCACTGCCAATCAGCTCACCAAAGCGTCTTCGGAAACCGACGGCAGCACGGCAACCATCGCCGCCGCCGCGGAAGAGATGTCCGTCAGCATGAGCGCTCTCAGCAGCGTGTGCGAAACGGTGACCGAGGACACCGGATCTCTGTCCAGCCGCATCGACCATGTCTTGGAAAAACTGCAAGAAGTCACCACCAATGTGGACGTTTCGACGTCGACCGCAAGCCAGGTCGCTGACTTGGTCAAGAACAGCACCGACAAGACGCGACAACTGACGACGGTCGCCAGCGAAATTGGCAGCGTCGTTTCCGTCATCCAAGAAATTGCCGACCAAACCAACTTGCTGGCCCTCAACGCCACGATCGAAGCGGCCCGTGCCGGCGAGGCGGGCAAAGGCTTTGCCGTTGTCGCCTCCGAAGTCAAATCGCTCGCACTCGAAACCTCCAAGGCTACCGATGAAATCCGTCGTCAGGTGGAAGGGATCCAGGAATCGACCCAAGAATCGATCGGTTCGATCGAAGAGATCGGTGGCTCGATGGCAGCCTTCCAAGAGGCCACCGACAACATTTCCTCCGCTGTCGATAGCCAACTGACCGTCACACACCAAATTGCAGAGTCCGCCAAGCGTTCGGCGGAGTCCATTGGCACCGTGACCCACTCCATTACCGAGTCGGCGACCGCCAGCCGCGAAATCAGCGAGAGCACCCAAAGTGTCGAGCGAATCGCCAAGGAAACGGCCCAAGCGGCCGCCCATACCGGTAGCGCGAGCGGCGAAATGGAGCAGCTGGCTGCCACGCTGGACACCCTGGTTTCCGAGTTCAAGGTCTGAAACGGACTTCCTTCCTGAACCTGGGCGGTTGACTCCCCACAGCGGCCGAATACCCTATGCTCAATCGTTTGAGCTTCGGTA
>JBCCUO010000691.1:0-2870 GCA_039196805.1 Planctomycetota bacterium
CGATGACGGCCCAGCGATCCGCGCGGCCGGCGCCGTGCTTCACTACTTGCAAGAAACCCAGCGACAATCGTTGGATCATTTCCGCAGCCTGGTCGCCCATCAACGGACCGCGGTGCTGCAAATCGACGCGTCGACTCGGCGCAGTCTGGAGATCACGCGAACGTTGCGAACAGCCAGTCGCGACGGCTCGCTGCTGGACGTGATCGACATGACCTGCACGCCGATGGGCTCGCGTCTGTTGGGCGACTGGATCGCGGGACCATTGATCGACCTGCAAGCCATTCAGTTGCGACACGACGCGGTCGAAGAGATTGTCCAAGGTCATGCGTTTCGCGACGACGTCCGCAAGATTCTGAAGCAGACGTTTGATTTGACGCGGTTGTTGGCTCGAATCGCGACGCTTCGAACGGGCCCACGAGATCTTCAGCAGGTCGCTTGCACGTTGGCTGGTTTGCCAAAACTCAAGGCGAAGCTGACGGACCGCAAGGCTGACCGGCTGGACTTTGTGCAACAACACTTGCACCTTTGCCCGCCGCTTCGCGGTAAGCTGGAAGCCGCACTTGCCGACGAGTGTCCACTATCGGCATCGGACGGCAACTTCATTCGTCCCGGATTTGACGCGGAGTTGGATTCGCTTCGTGAGTTGGCCAAAGGTGGCAAGGAGTGGATCGCCGCCTACCAGCAGCGGCAAATGGACGAAACTGGCATTCAGAATTTGAAGGTCGGTTACAACAAAGTCTTCGGTTACTACCTGGAAGTCAGTAACTCGCATCGCGACAAGGTCCCCACGCACTTCATCCGCAAGCAGACGCTCAAGAACTGCGAACGCTTCATTACACCGGAGCTGAAGGAGTACGAGGAGAAGGTGTTGGCGGCGGACGAGAAAGCGTCCCTCCGGGAGCAGGCGTTGTTCGACGACCTCCGGACCGACACGCAGCAAAATCTGGCCATCCTGCAAGAGGTGGCCGACGCCATCGCGGAGTTGGATGTGCTGGCGTCGCTAGCGGAAATTGCGGCGCAGCGTGGTTGGGTCCGCCCCACGATGACGGACGATTCGGTCCTGAAGATCGACGCCGGTCGGCACCCGGTCTTGGACGTCACCATGCCTCAGGGCGAGTTCGTCCCGAACGACTGCGCCCACACGCCCGAGTCTGGCATGATCCTGTTGATCACCGGGCCCAACATGGCGGGCAAGAGCACGTACATTCGCCAAGTCGCCTTGATCACGCTGTTGGCCCAAGCGGGTGCCTTCGTGCCGGCAACGCAAGCGTTGATCGGCGTGGCCGATCGGATCTTCGCTCGTGTGGGTGCCAGCGATGAACTGAGCCGCGGGCAAAGCACGTTCATGGTGGAGATGGTCGAAACGGCGCGCATCCTGAACACGGCTACGTCGCGAAGCCTAGTGATCTTGGACGAAATCGGTCGCGGCACCAGCACGTACGACGGACTCTCATTGGCCTGGGCGATCACCGAGCATCTGCACGAACAGATTGGCTGTCGTACGATGTTCGCGACCCACTATCACGAGTTGACGCAGCTTCAGGAGTCGCTCCCACGAGTCGCCAACTTGAACGTGGCCGTGAAGGAGTGGAATGACGAGGTCGTCTTTCTGCATCGCATCGTCGAGGGGGGAGCCGACAAGAGTTATGGTATTCACGTCGCGCGATTGGCGGGCATCCCGACCTGTGTCAACGAACGGGCAAAGGACGTTCTGGCGCAACTGGAAGCCGACCATCGCGACGCCTTTGATCGACCAACGATCTCGGCTCCCAGCGGCACCCAAGGGAGCGGGCAGCTGCAATTGACCTTATTTGGTTTCGCGGACCATCCCCTGTTGGAAGAGATCGGCAAGTTGGACGTCAACGCGATCACACCGCTCGAAGCGATGCAGTTCCTGCAGCAAGCCCAACAGAAGCTGGCCAAGAGCGAAGCGTGAGGAAAGTGTTTAGCGGTTAGCGATAGGCGATAGGCGATAGGCGATAGGCGATAGGCGATAGGCGATAGGCGATTGGCAGCTGGCGGTTTGCGGTCTTGACGCTGGCCGGTAACCGCACGATAGCGAGAGCGAACCGCTAGGGAAATCGAGCGACGTGAGAGCGGTGGCGGCTTCTGTTCCTTCTCCGTTGTGCTCGTGCTCCTGCTCAGTCGCCTCGACGGTGCTCGTAGTCGAGAACCTCCGGTGGAGGATCTTCTCAAGGCAGTTCCACGATTCGAGAATCGATGACGGGCTCGAGCACGAGCACCGCAGTGCTGAGCACGAGCACAAGACTTGTGAAACATCAGATCACCTAAGCCAAACGCTCTCTAACGCGTGGCGGCTGGTTTGCCGTCGCTACCTGACGAGCTCTGACTCAATGCTTGTGCGTCGGCGACGAATTGCTGGACGTCCGTTTCGACCGTCGCCCATGAGCACATGAGCCGCCAAGCGTTGATGCCACCGAACGGGTAGAACTGCCATCCAAGTCGCTGAAGCTCTTCCGCCATCCCGTCGCACATGCGCACAAAGACAGCGTTGGCTTGTACCGGAGCGACGACGTCAACTCCGTCGATCAATGCCAGCCCGTCAGCAAGCTTTGATGCCATTCGGTTCGCATGTCGAGCATTTCGGATCCAAGTGTCGTCTGTCAGCATCCGGGCCCACGGCGCGGCCAGATACCGCATCTTGGAGGCCAGTTGGCCCGCTTGTTTGCATCGGTACTCGAACTCCCGAGCCAACTCATTGTCGAAGAAGACGACGCAGTCGCCAACCGCCATGCCATTCTTGGTGCCCCCCAAGCACAAGACATCGACTCCGCGCTGCCAGGTCAGTTCTTTGGGTGTTAGCGAGAGTGAGGCGAGGGCGCTGGCGAAACGTGCCCCGTCCATGTGAC
>JBCCUO010000692.1:0-2868 GCA_039196805.1 Planctomycetota bacterium
ATGCAATGCGGTGAACACGCCGCCTAACAGAACAGCGTGGATCACAGCGACTGCGATCAGGCCAACACTGAGCTTGATCCGAATTTCATCCTTCACTTTTCACGTTGCTCCATGCAGAGATTGTGGAGAGAAAGTTGTTGCTTCGACGACTTCGCACTCAGCGAGATCCGTCAACAACCTCGTAACTTCGATAGGGCAGAGAACTGGCGGGGTCTTCCAGGACCGTGAGAGCGAATCCGCCGTAGCCGGCCCATAGACGCACGAACTGCTCACGGGGAGTCAGTTCAAACCGGCCGGGGTAGTTGTTGTCGAGGATCGCCGCGTATTGCCGTCCTTCACGTTCGACCCAGCCAACAAAGGTGCAGCAATGGGCCGGCTTCCACCACAGAATCGCTCCGCGACGCGTGGCGGTTGCCCAGTCGAGGAACCGCGGATCGGCTTTGATCGTGTAGCTGTAGTCGATGCCGGCCGCATCCAGGCGACTTCGCAAACGCGTGTCCCATTCACCGTCGCTGTAGGTCGCTCGCCAGCGTTCGCCGAGTTCGTATTCGTTTAACCAACGCAGGTGATTAACCAGCGATGCGTGGACGCAGCTGCCTTGGTTCAGTCGGCCAGTCCAGTTGCGTTGATGCAGTTCGCGCGGAAGGTTGGCGATCGGTTGTTCGGGTGGAGGCGCTGGCAGTCTCCGGACTTGCACGTTGGTTTCCGGAAGACAACCGGTGCATGCAATCAGTGCGATCACGCAAAGTAGAATTCGTGCATCCATGCGGTGTGGTTTCATGAATCGCCTTACTGAAGGAGTCGAACCAGAACACTGGGAGTGCTTGGCGGAGCATCCTCAACGGAGATGCCGATCATCGAATGCTGGTACTGATTTTTGATGACGTGATGACTGATCTCGGACCAGTAAAGAAACGTGCCGGCCGGAATGTTCGTGGTTGGGTCTTTCACCAAGCAGAAAACGCCGCTGACCGTAATGCTGCCGCGAGCCCCCGCGTAGATGCCAAACTTGGCAACGCCCACCAACTTGTTCAGAACCACCACGTCGCCTGGTGCGATGTCCACATCCGGGATGAACGGGATGGTGTCACCTTCATGAACAAAGGTGGCCCCAGCGGGAACGATGATGGCATTGCTCACGAGGCTTCATCACTTGACTAATCACTGACTGAGACGCACGCGAACAAACTCATCGGTGTCCGCCACGTCGGCGACGACCTTGCCGAGATACACGGTGTTCGTGTCAATCTCGGTGATGATGCCATCGACGGTGGCATAGACTTTTTGACCAGCCGAATACTCGTCTTCGCTCGCCATGTCTTTCGGGAAATCAAAGACGCCTTCGACGGCGATCGATCCAAGCACGTTTGCCTTGAGGTCGCGCTTGGTGATGCCGACAAGATCGCCTTGAATAACGATCGAACCAATCGGCACATCGACGTCGGGAGTGAAGTCGACGTGCTTGCCGTCATGAATGAATTGAGCTTGCATGGGAGTCCGTGGCGTTGAGTGCTGAATGGAGAACCGAAGTCACCGGGACGATTACTCGCCAGTGACTTTCACGGCGGCGCGGTGATCTTGCGAGTTCACACCGAAGTCGATGTAGGATCGGAAGCCCATACCCAGCGTGTTCGGTGGCATCTCCACTCGCTCGATGACCGGAGTGCGGCGCCCGTTGAGGAACACGATCTCGAACGCTGGCAGCACGTTGGGATTGGCGAACAGATACCAAGCAGCCGCGGATGCACCTTGGTAGTAAGGATCCGACAAGTGCGGCATGCTGATGATGCGGTACTTGTTGCGGTGCGGATTGTCGACGGGAATCTTAGTCGGTGAACCTTGCGCGTCGATCATCAACTGCGCCGAGCCCATCAGCAGTTCGGCCTCCGTTTCCAACTCGACCGGGACGACCAGGAACTCTGGCCGAATGTTGATCGGCTTCTGATCCTTGGCCTTCGATCCGGGACCGGCTTTCTGCTTGCGGAAGGTCGTCTTCGCAACCGTCAAACTATCAGGGCCGAACTTGGTGTCCGCTCCCGAGAGCAAGTTGGAGTTGCCGGCCGAGAAGAAGCCCGAGTTCTTGAGCAGTAGCGTGAAGAATAGATCATCGATCGACTCCGCACCGGATCGTCCCATCTGGCGCGGGATATCCATGAAGGCATTGAGATCATCGTTGATGATGTCGTGCCGAGTCAGCGTGAGGATCTGCCCGTAGGTATCGGCCTTGTTCGTGTACTTTTGGTCCGACAGTTTGCCGTGTTTGAGTTCGCCGTCCGGCGCAACTTGCTCGAATCCACCGGTGCCGAGCAGACGATACCGTGAGACTTCTTTGAAATCGCTGACTGTACCGACGCTGCAAAGATCAAACGCCGCGATGGGTTGATTTTGATAGGCGGCCAGCAACGTCTTGTTCATGACGTTTTCCATGATGCTCGGTAGGCTCATGGAAGAGAAACCGGCGCGGATGGTCTCAGTTCCGTCGCCAAAGACGCGCGGAACATCGATGCCTTCGATCCGAGCACATTCGGCGACCAACTCACGCAAACCGATGTGTCGGATCGGTTGAGCGGCTTCAAGCGTTCGTTCTCCATATCCGGCGACAAGCGTTTTCTCATCGATGCCAACCGACATGCAGGCGGCGGCTTCGAGCACTTCGCGTGTGTAGGTTGGCTTATGCACCGATTGATCGGGAGCCTTGGGGCGTTCGCTGCGTAGCACTTCAAGCTCCGTTTTCGTGGCGGTCCAACCTTGTTCGATTGCGTTGGCCTCGATGTCTGCGTGCTTGCCAGCACAGATCTTGCGAATGTCGGCAATGCGTCGAGACTCCGCGGCGGCTTCCGCTCGCATCTGATCGACCGCCGATTGCGA
>JBCCUO010000693.1:0-2867 GCA_039196805.1 Planctomycetota bacterium
TAGGCATAGGCGGTGCCCGGGGCAAAGTACGGTGTGTCCGGCTCGTAGGGAGTCCACGACCAATCCTCGTTCTCGTCCCGCCATCGACTGCGTCCCCTGCCGCTGAACCCGGATGTCATCGTCGTCAGATGCCGAAGCGTCATCGCCGGGTAAAGCCGTTTGAGTGCCGGATCGATGCTGGCCGCTTTGGTCGTCAGTTGACACTTGCCGTCGTCGATTAGCAGACCCAGTGCCGTGCTCGTGAACGATTTGGAGCACGACCAAATGTTGTGGACCTTGGTAGTGTTTCGGCCCTCGTAGATGCAGACCCCGTTGCGAATCAGCATCACTTCGCTCAATCCGTCCGACTTGCTGTGACCGGCCAAGTAGTCCAGCGCTAATCGCATCTTGCCCGAATCAATCCCTTGCGACTCGGGGGAACCTTTGGTCCATCGCTCACCAGGGAACTGCATGGCTGGGGGAGTTAGCATGGAAGCATCATTGGCCTCGGGGCCGGAGGCCAACTTCAGCCCCAAAGCGTCCAACACCCGTTCACCCTTTAGATCACCTTGCGGCCGAAAGTCCCGGTCGGTGGTCAGCACGAACTGGTCAAAGGCGAAGCCATCTTCACGCATGGAGAACTCGACCGTGTGCCGTCCCGCCTCGACATCCAAGTAGATCTCCATCGGCTCGCCACAGTGGTTCTCCTCAGTCCGCTGAGCGCATTGCCATTGCCAGCTGTTCTTGCCTTCACACCACTGCATCCTCTGGCCGCTCTCGGGCCATTGACCGTCCAGCCCCACATGAATGCCGTTGTCTTCGGTGCCAGTTGAAAACGCTCGGACCCAGACGTAGTAGCGTCCCGGTTGATCGAACTGAACCTGATACTTCAAAATCGCCATCTTGCCCGGCTGTGGCGAGAAGTTTTGGCCGCGAATCAACTTGTCATCGTGTGTCTGTCGAGTGTCCGGTAGCAGACGCACAAATCGCTTGCCGCTTGCCGACGTGGCGGCGGACAAAATCGAACGTACCCAAGTCGTCGCCTTGCCCGCACCAGCCAGCTCAGGCAACTTGCCGGATTTTTCCAGCGTGTGCCATTTCCGGACTTCGTCCTTTTCCTGCCGGTGGTAGTGTTCCGCCTGAACAACAACATTGCCGTCGGCATCGGGTCCGAAGACTGGATCGACCTTCTTGATCAACACGACCCAGTCCGAGCCCGGATCGGAAGGTGGTTCACCAAGCTGTACCCAGCGTGGCCCACGTACGGTTTCCACCGATCCGGTTTGCAAGTCTCCGCCCGTGCGTGGATTGAACCACCGTACCGAATAGACGCCGCGATCCCCTTCCAGGTTCAACCGCGTGTTCCCCCCGCTGAACAGATAGACGCAGTAAATTTCACCCGGCTTGGCCAAGCAGTAGTCGGCGTATGCCAACGCCAAATGATCAGCCGCTTTCATCTCGTGGAAAGGAAGGTGTTGCTGAAAGAAGTCGACCGCGATTCGCGATTGCTTCCACATCGCTTCGCGGGGACGCCAGGTCTCCGCCGACAGGTCGCTTTGCGGGCTGTTGTTCTGCCATCCGAAGTACCATTCCACGCCGCCGCCGCCCGCCATCAGGTTGCCCCACAGGCCTTTGCTGCGGGCATCAAAGTGATCGGGATCCTGCTCATCCGGGCGAAGGCCGAATTGAGCGCCCCCCATCTCGTCGGCGCAGACGACCCAGGGCTTGCCGGCGCGGCGTGAGGCATCGATGTAGTGTTTGACGTGGGCGTGGACGTCGTTCCAGTGAAAGTCCTGGATCGCGGTGCCATCCAGCGCCGCGTCTCCCAGCAGGGCGTCAAAGGTGTCGCGCAAGTTGCCCGGGGACCAGTGATCGTTGTGGATCACGATGGGGTGATCGTACGGATCGATCGACCGCAGATAGTTGGCCATCGCCTTTTGCTGATCGGGCGTCTGCAGGTTCTCTTCGCCCAGGTTCCAAACGATGGCTGGATGATGGGCAAACCGGGCCACAAGTTCACGCAGATAGAGCTGGCGCGCTTCCCCAAGATCGCCGCCGTCCAGCAGGTGATCGTTCTCGGTCTCCTGCAACACGACGTGCATTTGAATGCCAAGTCGCTGCATGTGTTGGAAGCAAACGTCCCACTGCGCAAGCTTGCTGACGTCGAAGCGATCTTGTTTCCAAGGGTCGATCCATGGCCAAACGTTGCGTCCGTCGCCGTTGACGTTCATGGTCAGGAAGTAGACCGAGTTGACGCCTTGATCGGCCAAGTAGTTCAGTCCTCCGATCAGTCCTTTGCCTTGTCCGTCTTTCCAAGTCGGATCCCCGTCGCGCCAATCGCTGACGTGTTCGGCATAGTGATGCAGTCCCCGATCGAGCGAAGGCAACTGAATCGGATCGTGGGGTGCGGGGATCGGGTGTTGCTGGGTATCGTGCCACGTACCATCAAAGTCGTGATAGCCCAGCAGCGTCTCGGGGCTGTCGGTGCCAGCTTTCAAAAAGTACTGGCCGCTGCCGGCAAATCGCAAGTAACGTTCGCCGACGTATCGCAGAGACCCGTGGTGGCGAAAGTCGCGGCCCGTCTTGTCCGAGGCGGCCACTTGAATGGAACCGTTGGATGCGTCCAGCGGGATCACTTCCAGACCGTCCACGTACTTCTTGAGTGCCGCGTTGGGTCCACGGTGCAGAGTCGCTCGGTAAGACCAGCCGCCCGTCAGCGGAGGGCTGAAGCGGACACGCCAGCGGTCACCTTGCTGGGCGGAAGACTCCGCCGCATTCCCATCAGCGGCAAAGAAACCCGGCACTTCGTAGCGTGCATCGCTGGAGTCGTGATCGAACACGACGTGCAATCGGTAGTCGGAAAACGGATTGGTGGCGGCCGTTTCGGA
>JBCCUO010000694.1:0-2857 GCA_039196805.1 Planctomycetota bacterium
AGAAATCGAACGCTTCCAACACGCCGCCGCGTGGATTGATCAAAATCGCTTTTTGCCCGACCACTTCGTAACCGATCAACGCGATTTGGCGTCGCGACGCCTCGACGATCATGCAAACGGGTCCGTTCTTGGTCTCGGTTGCATGGGGCGTACTCAGCACCTCTCCCAAGCGACTGGCAGCGATGAATCGGTCGCGAAAACGGATGAACGATCCGGTTTCGCCGCTAGAGAACTCAAGGCTATCGGCTTGCACTTGCTCCACCACCGAAAGCGTTGGGATAATGAAGCTTCGCGTGCCGACGCGGACCACGGTTCCATCGATGATGGAAAGGGTAAGCGGTAGCTCGAGGCAGATACTGGTCCCGCGACCAGGCTCTGTGTCCACCGTGATCGTCCCCCGCATGTCCTCGATCCTTCGGCGGACAACGTCCATGCCAACACCACGACCGGACAGATCAGAAATCACATCCGACGTAGAAAACCCGGGCTCGAAGATCAGCTGGTCGATTTCGTGATCGGTTAGTGAAGCCCCTTCATGGACTAGCCCCCGAGTGATCGCGCGTTCCAGAATCTTCGCTCGGTTCAACCCGCGACCGTCGTCACTCAGGTGGATCAAGAGGTTGCCGACACGATGTTCAGCGCGAATTCGAATCGTGGCCACCTCCGGTTTGCCGGCGTCCAGCCTCGCTTCTGTGTCCGTTTCGATTCCGTGATCGATTGAATTCCGAACCAAGTGAATCAGCGGATCAGTGACGCAGTCCAACAGCGTCTTGTCCACCTCGGTGTCGCCCCCTTCGATCTCCAGACGGCACGGTTTGCCGAGCCGAGTGGACAGGTCGCGAACCAATCGGTTCATCTTCTGCAACGCCATTCCGATCGGAACCATCTTGAGCGTCAAGCTAAGCTGCTGAACGTCTCGTACCACCTTGCGCAGACGCGTGGACAGCGTCGCGGAGGTCAGAGTCTCTCTCTGGTTCAGTTCATGCTGCACAGAGCTTTCCGTGATGACCAGTTCGCCAATCAAGTCGATTAGATGTTCCAGACGGTCGCTATCCACCCGCATCGATTCGGAACCGGACCCGCCCCGTTGAACGGTCGCGTTCGGTGGTGGACTCTCGATCGCGTCGCCGCCGCGGCTCGAGATCGAACTGAGCAGTGCGTTGGCACGGCTCCGGTCACATTTTCCGTCTTCACTGACCTGCTCCAACAGAACCAGCAGCTCTTCGGGAGCTTTTGGGGATCGCAGTTCCGAATCACGCCGAAAACTCTCGCTCAGCGTGACGACTTGTCGCTGCAACCAATCGATGGCCGCCAACACAAGTTCAAACGCTTGGCCTTGAAGACGGATCTCTCCGCTGCGCACACGCATCAATGCGCTCTCGGCCAAGTGAGCCAGCCGGCCAAGCGACTCCAACTCCAACACTCCACCTGCGCCCTTGACCGAATGCACGCTGCGAAACAGTCCGTTGATCGCTTCCGTGTCCTGAGGGTTTGCTTCCAGGTCAAGCAGCAACAGCTCTGCGGTCTCCAGATGCTCGATCGCCTCGTGGAAAAACGCGGCCAGCAGGTCCTTGTCGCTACACCCGCAGATCTCGAATCCATTGTCTTCAACCTTGTTGACCGCCTCGATCGTGGGTAACCGCTCGAGAACAGCGTCTGACGAAGGGACCACCGTCTCAGTCGTTGCTTGCTCGGTTTCCTGGACTTCCGATGCAGGTGTCGGTTCCTCCGAGGGAAACAGGAGCTCCATTAACGAGGGATCTGCATCAGAGAAGTCGAAGGGCTTTCTTGTATCGATGGCCCAACCCAATCGGACGCAGAGGTCCAAGACCGCGACTCGTGACTGATCCCGTTCCAGGACGTCACTCCGACAGCCGTCGGCGGCCGTTTCCGTGATCAGCGCCAGTGCGCTTCGATGATGCGATTCAAAGTCGCTTGCCAGTGACTGCAGAGCAAGCGAGAGGTCATCTCGATTGGCGGATTCGCGTTCCGCAATGACGGATACCTTACGAACGCATTCGTGTAGCGCTGCCCCAGACACCTACTTTCCCCATGGATCCCCAAAATCCGCACAATGAGCCCCGTCGCAAAGGCCGCCCCGGCCCGCGTGATGTCGAAGCATTGCCCACAACAAGAGAGGAGGCAGGAAATTGCGGCAAAACACAGGCCGGGCCACCGTGTCAAGATCAGTTTCTCATGAAACGTCCGTTGTTTCCCAGTCTGCCCAGTTGGTATGAAACGGATGAATTCCTTTGGCTGTTTCACCAAAAACTGTGCCCGATCCTCCGCCATCCCGCTGCGGAACTGCCTGAGCCCTCATGCCGAACGGCCGTGTCATCTGTGTCGTCAACCAAAAAGGCGGAGTCGGTAAAACGACGACGGCGGTGAACCTTTCCGCGGCCTTAGCCACGGCCGGCCAGAGCACGCTTTTGTTGGATATGGATCCGCAGTGCAACGCGACGACGGCACTTGGCCAGCGGCCCAGCGAAGGTCACTCATTGGTGCGATGTGACCCGCTGAACGACCAGATTTGCGAACTCGAGTGGGAAAACTTGTCGGTGCTGCCTGGCAGCCGCAGTTTTCACGACGTCGACAAACTAGCCTCCGCGGGTGATCTCGAAAGCAAGCAAGTCCGTGCTCACCTAGACTCAGTCATCGAAAGCTACGACTTCGTTCTGCTTGACTGCCCGCCAAGCCTGGGCGGCCTCACGCAAACCGCACTGTCAGCCAGCACCGAGGTTCTGATGCCAATCCAATGCGAATACTTCGCGATGGAAGGCCTGACGCAACTGATTCAGGTGATCAAGAAGATAATCGTGGCCACAGATGGCAGACTGACCTTTGGCGGAATCCTACT
>JBCCUO010000695.1:0-2851 GCA_039196805.1 Planctomycetota bacterium
ACGATCGGTTCCGCAGTTGGAACCCCTCTATTTATGAGCCCCGAACAGGCTGCCAGTGGCCAGCCCGACGGACTTGTCACCAAGACCGATATCGGTCCAGCCTCTGATATCTACAGTCTCGGTGCCACGCTCTACCAGATTCTCACCGGACGCTACTGCGTTGCTGGCCGTTCCAAGCAAGAAGTGATGGAAGATATCCTCGCCGGACGGATTGTTCCGATCCGTCCGGCCAATCCGGAGATTCATCCCGCGATCGAAGCCATCTGCCTGAAGGCTTTGGCACTGCGGTCCCAGGATCGATACGCTTCGGCCAAAGAACTGGCTGCGGACGTGCGCCGTTACCGTAAAGACCAGCCGGTATCGGCCTGCCGTGACCCTTGGCATGAAACTATTCGTCGCTGGTGCAAACGCCATCGGACATTCGTCACCAGTGCAGCTGCGGCGCTGGTGGTTTCGATGATCGGCTTGGCGGTCGCTTGGCAACGAGAACTCAGCAGCAACCAACAACTAGCCGAAGTCAACGGGCAACTGGAATCCTCCAACACGCAACTGGCGGCGCAAAATATCGAGCTGCAGCGACCGCGATACGCAACGCAAATCGAATTGGCGGAAAGGTTGCGTCAGGAAAACGATCTCGCTGCGGCGAATCGAATGCTGGACGAGACACCCGAGAACATACGCGGCATTGAGTGGCGATACTTGAAAGACGCTAGCAGACCGGCTGAGAAGCTAAAAGACGCCAGCGATTGTGTTCAGGCTTCCTTGTCCGGCGATGGATCGCTACTGGCAACCATGACCAGGCATTCGCTAACTCCGCGGGTGGACATCCAAGTGATCGACACTCGGACGGGACAAACCAAGTGGAGCCAAACCATCGCCACAACCCAGTACGAGGAGAACTCGTTGGGCTTCATCGCCAAGGCACCGCGGTTGCTGTTCACCTACGTGCCGGGGCCCGATCATTATCCCTCGGCGTTTGATTACCCAGCGAAAGAGAGGCGAGCCAAAGATGGGCAGGAAGCAGCCTCGTCTGAATCGATAGTCACCCGTATGTGGGATGCCCAATCGGGTAAGCGTGTACCTGCGGAAAAAAACGAACGGTATGAGAAGGCCCCCGTCAAGGATCGTTATCAAATTCTGAATTTGACGGGAGCTCCAGGGGTCCAGTATCGGCGTGCAGGTCGTAGCTTTGAACAACTCTTTGAAATCCAGTTTTCACCTCGTGCGGACAAACCGGTGGAACGGTCCGTATGGCCGCCAGGACCGCAAGCATCGGTCACGATTTCCGCGCGGTCACCGGTCGTCTGTGCAGCGCTCAGCAACGATTCGTCAATGGCCGCTACGGCGCATCAAAACGGGAGCATTCGTGTCTGGTCGGTTCCACATGGCCGGTTGCTCAATGCGATCAGCAGTGACATGACAAAAGTGCTGGACCTTGAGTTTCTTCCCGATCGCAGTGGTCTGGTTTGGATTGGTGAGGACAAGAGCACGAAACCGTCGGGAGACGCGATCCTGCGAAATCGAGATGGCGTCGTGAACGCCAGCAGATGGATCTTCCCGGCACTGCCAAAGCTGGTAAACGTCGCCCAGGAATCAGGATGGCCAGCGGCTAACGACATCTTGCGGACGGTCGTTAGTTCAGACGGCCAACGCGTCGCATTTTTATCGGCCAGTGGTAGCGCTAGTGTTTGGGATATCTCGACGGCGAAACAAATCTTTGCATGCCCGTTACCAGGTTTGGCAGAAGCGATCCGCGAACAGGCCAACCCCTACGCTGCCTCTTTGGGACTGAACCCGGAGGTGTGGTATTACGAGAGCGAAACCGAACGTCACTACGACATCGCACTTAGCACCGACGGAACGCTGTTGGCAATCGCGACTCGATCAGCAGAGACCGGCAACGGATCCACACAACAAGTTGAGGTCATCGCTGTCGAAAGTGGGGCAAAGAAGACGCTGGTAGGGTATTGCGGACCGCTCGCGCTCGATCCCGTGGGACGCAAACTTGCTGCCGGGGTCATAGGAACACCTGGAATTACCCTGCTTGACCTGCAAAATGGGCAACCGGTCTGTACTTTAGGTGTTCAAACCACGCCTTTTTCGACACCCGAGGACAATCGGCTCGCGGATGCGATTCCACGCTGTTTGGCGTTTTCTCCTGACGGACAGCGTCTAGTGATGGTTTTACGAGCCGGCAGCGGAGATGAGGTTCACGTTTGGGAGACGATCCAAGGAGGTGCTCGTGAGCGTCGAATCCAAAATGCCGTCTGGGATCGATACGGTGGTATTGAGAATCTGACTTTCAGTCCGGACGGAACCAGCGCCGTGGTGACCTTTTATATGCGAAGCGTGGCACACGTCTTGGCGACGTCATCCTGGTCCGTTTCATCCGTGATTGGAACGGATGCTCCATTGGCAAACATCGTCGCGTTTTCACCTGATGGCAAACGCCTTGCGAAGACCGGCCGGCAGGGTGAGGTCGAAATATGGGATGCTCAAACCGGCAACCACTATTGGACGCTAATCGATCGCCGGTCGCCCACCGAGACGCTAACGTTCCTTGCGTTCTCGGCTGACGGCCAAACGTTGGCCGTTGGCACGTCATCGGGTATTCGGCACTGGTCCCATTGAAAGTGAGATTGGCTTCCAGCCTGTTGACGCAATGCTGACAGGCTGGAAGCCTATCCCACGATTACCCCAGTCGTCCCAAATGGGGCAAGCTTTCTTCGCACTGCTCAGCGATCGTGATTTTGATCTCGCGCCACAGATCTTTGACACGATCGCGTTTGATTCCCAGTTCTTTGGCGGCTTCGTATTGGGAAAGTTCGTTGATCCAGATCAGATCAAAAAC
>JBCCUO010000696.1:0-2840 GCA_039196805.1 Planctomycetota bacterium
ATGAAACGCGTGGTGCGTTCCTCCGGCCAAGTTGACGGAGATTCCATCCGATAGGGCCGCTCGTGATGCTGCGATCGTCGCCCCGGTACTGCGTCGCGACCGCTCCGCCATCTTAGGCGACCAAGGGAAGCCAATGCGGCGGATCTCGGCTGGCGTGAGCGTTCCGCTGTCGACCCGGCGAATGTAATCGGGGCAGTGGCACCGCATCAGTTGATTGTCGCTGGCCGCGGGAGGAACCAGCAGTGGATCGTTCGCGTGACAGTCGCTGGAAGCAATGCGCCTTCGCAGTCGGCGGTACTTGTCCATCGGGAATCGATGCCTCTCGGGCAGCGGTAGCTCGAAGTGGTCGGTGTAGTACATCCGCATGTCAAAACGATAGCGGATCGGCAAAGCTCATCGAACCATCGGCCCGAAGTTTAGGAACGATCAAAGTCAACTGTCGGAGCGGGACTCCCCAGAGTGCCGAGCGCTAGCCGAAGATCGGAAGCCTAGCGGCGGCAGCTCCGATCGACACGCGACTGATCGGTTGTCCTTCCTTTCTGTGAGAGTCAGACGCTGTCCCCCGTCGCTTTGCGTTGCCGTTTGTGGTACCCAATCGGGCTTGGAACCCGAAACGCCACGACCAAGTTAATGGCCAGATGAACGACCCGGTCCGCAATCAACTCTTGGACGATCCGCCTGAGTTCTCTCCGCAAGATGCGATCGCGGGGCAGGTTCGAACGGGCCAGATCATCACCTTTGCACTGATCCAGGGCGTGATCGTGGTCACGGCCGTCATGCTCTATCTCGTCCTAGCTAATCAGAAGGCTTCGGCCGATGCGGATGCTGGAGACGCTGTGGAGCAAGTCGCGAGAGAGCCGAATGAAGGTGGCGACTTGGTTCTGCCCGCGTTGTCCTTGCTAATCGGTATGGGAGCGGCCATTGCCGCCACGACCATTGTGCCGGCCTTGCGACGAACCGCCGCCGCTAGATTCCGTACTCAGCAGCAGTCGAAGCTCAATCCGGCGGCGACGGAGAGTTATCTCTCGGCCTGGGGAACCAGCACGGTGATTGGCCAGGCGGTCTGTGAGGGAGCAGCGATGCTCTGTGCCGTCCTGATGCTGGTCGGCGAGACACTTCTGCCCCTGATCCCGATCGCTCTGTTGCTGGCGGGAATCGCTTTGCTCTGTCCTACTGAATCAAAGATTCGACACGCTCTAGAGTTACTGGATGAAGGAATCAACCGTGGATGACGAGACGTCCCTTGAACCCGTTCTGTACGAATCGCATTCCCACACGCCGCTATGCAATCATGCGGTCGGCCAGCCGACCGAGTATGCAGCGGTTGCGGAGCAGCGAGGGTTACGGGGACTGATTGTGACGTGCCACAATCCGATGCCCAGCGGTTTTTCCAAGACGGTGCGGATGCGTGAGGACGAGCTGCAGGATTACATCGACCTGGTCGAACAGACGCGTCAGCAGTGGGCAGGACGCGTCGATGTGCGGTTAGGGTTGGAAGCGGACTACTTCCAGGGGATGGAAGACTATTTGAAGCGTCAATTGGACAGTGCCAACTTTCACTTTGTGCTTGGCTCGGTGCATCCTCAGTTGTCCGAGTTTCGCGATCGATACTGGGTTGAGGACCCGCTGCAAGTTCAACGCACTTACTTTCAACTCCTGGCCGAAGCGGCCGAGTCGGGACTTTTCGACTCGTTGGCTCACCCTGATCTGATCAAGAACCTGATGATCGGCAGCTGGAACGAGACGGCGATCTTGCCCCATATCTGCGTTGCGCTGGACAGGATCGCGGCAACGGGCATCGCGATGGAGCTGAACACATCCGGAGTCAACAAGTCGCTGCCGGAGATGAATCCGTTTCCCGACATGCTGGTCGAGATCCATCGTCGTGGCATTCCGATGACCATCGGCGCGGACGCTCACGAGCCAGGACGCGTCGCAGATGGCTACGAGACTGCCTTGGAGTTGTTGCAAGCGAGCGGGTTTCGGCACGTCAGCTACTTCCTTGGTCGCGAGCGTCAAGAGGTTGCGATCGACACCGCGCTGGCAAGCCTGCGAAGAGTGGATGCTGTGAGTGGGTAGCGGATTGCGGCTAGCGTTTAGCCGTGAGCGGTCAGCCACAAGCCTGGTTCGTTCCATGGCTCCGCCATGAAACGCACTGAACCGGTGGCTCTGCCGCCACATTGCACCATCTGTCGCTAGAGAATCGACTGGCGGTTAGCGCGCCCGTGGTTGGGGATTCTTCGCTGACGCTTCTGGCTGGGATTCATGTTCGCGTTCCAATGTTGTTCCGCCATGCAACTTGGTGCACTGTCGTTTACGTTGCCATGCCTTGTGTCGCCGGCAAGCTGACTTCCGATTCAATGGACGGTTCAATGATGCCCTTGGCTTTGCGCCACATTAGCAAGCCCTCGACGGCCATCCAGACTTGCAGGCCAAGGATCGAAGTCCCGAACGCGATCAACACCCAGTCTCGCTTCATGACCGTTTGGATCGTCTCGTCCGCGTTGATGACGACCACTTCTTTGGCGGGGATCCAGTTGTACCAAAGGTCATAGGTGATCGCCCAAAAAGGCATCAGCATCATCACGAACATCGGAACGGCGAGTGCCGCAAGCGGTTTGCTGCGGCGGCCCAAGTAGAACACGGCGACCATCAAAGCCAGGCCAGCCAGCAACTGATTGGTTGCCCCGAACAGCGGCCACAAAATCAAACCGCCTTTGCCCGGACTATCGCCAGCGAAGACGGCGATGGCCAACCCAACGACCACCGCCAGTCCCGTTGCCGCAAACTTGTTGGTCAACGGTTTGATGCCCGCCGTTTCGGCCAGCTCGGTGACCACG
>JBCCUO010000697.1:0-2829 GCA_039196805.1 Planctomycetota bacterium
CGGACGTCGGACCTCGAAGCGTCGGAAAGTACGCTGACTGCCACCGCTGCCATCGTTGCAGGTTGGGTTCCAGGCAATCTAGCTGCTTTCCGAATCGCGTCAGGTCGGTTCGGATCACAGTGATCTGAGCATTGACTTGGTGGGGCGCGATCAACGTTTTGATTTGTCCGCGAAGCTGATCGAAATCCCGTCGGACGATCACTTGCTCGGACGCTGATTGCCGGAGCTTGCCGCGGAGCTCCGTCCAGACGCTGCGGAGTTGTTCTTTGCGTTGCACCGTCGCCAGTGCGGCTTCGATTTCTCGCATGCCTTCGCGGACGGTCTGCAATTCGTCGTCGAATCCGGTAAACCTGGGCGATCGTAGTTGCCGCTGCAGTGTCTTCTGCATCAGGCTAGTCTGGACGGCCAGTGTGCGTGCCCGTTCAATCAAACGCGTCGCCGACACCGATTCCTTCGATGCATCAATCAGATGCCCGTACGCTTGGTCCTTGGATTCGGCCGAAACGACTTGGTTCGCGTATCGACACACGGTCTGTGCCACCGCTTCGGCTCGTGCGACAGCGGCTCGTGACTCATCAAACCTGCCATGGACGATCGCCAGCTTGGCTTCGCACTCGGCAACCAAAGCCTGGATCGATTCCAAGTCAGCCTGCAGCTGGGTGATTTCGTCCGAAACGCCGTCGAATAAGAGCGCGTTGGCGGCCCTGGCGCGGTCATCGATCGCCTCGAACTGATTGGCCAACTCACCAAACGTCCTGCAATGCTGCCTACTCAAGGGAACGTACCGCGTCCGGATCAGTTCCAGTAGCTCGCGGGCACGGGCGATCGCTTCGTCGCGTGCTTCGCGCTGCTCGTCGTTCAACGCTGCCTCGATCGCGTCAAGCAACTCGCGCGCGATTCTCTGGTGCATCTTCTGGAGCTTCGATCGGACGCGGACCCGGCCCGTGGCGATCTGCTCAGCTGCTTGTCTGCGATGAATCAGGTGTCCATCGTGAACCTTGTCTTGGATACGCCGCGACATCCAGGAGTGGAATTGCGTCCGGATGTCACCGGGCTGATAGCGGTCGGCCAGGTTCCGCCAGACGCGTTGTTCTGCCTGGCCGCCTGCCGTGTTCCAGTATTGATCGCAAAGTACCAGTAACTTGTCGCTCAGCTGCTGCGGTGTCAGGCCCAAACGCTGCGACAACGGAGCCAGGCGGGCCGACCAACTTCGAATCATGCGGCCGGTTCGCTCGCCCGTGGTCACCCTCTCGGTCAGCAATTGAAAGGCGACGGCGGATTCGGCGTCGGCCTTGCCATACTGAATGCGATGGACCAAATACAGCTCAAACAGCTGATTGGTTGCTTCGCTTTCGAAATACTCCGGCCAGCTTGCCACGAAATCCTTCCATTCCAAGACCGCCAACACGTACAGTTCACCCGGCGAGTATCCGGCGATCGAGGCATCCGGGACGCCGATCACGTCATCAATGACATGCACGACGCAATTCTCGAGCACCTCCTCCGATCGAGCCGTCGCCTTGCCGGCCGCCTCGGCAAAGAGTGTTTGCCGGACGTCCGCCCAGTTCTTGTCGGGGTTGGCCAGATCGAGCGCAACGGCATGAAGTGAGTCACGATGTTCGCTTGCTTGATCAAACACCCAACGAGCAAAACCGTCCTCGGGAAGACTCTGGTCGATCTGGTCGGTAACGAAATCGGTCAGCTCGCTTTGGAAGGCGCCGACGACACCCATGTAGTCGCCACCCTCCAGGTCTCGCGTCAGCGTGATCCAGCGGGGAATCTCTGCGGCCAATCGCTTGGCATAGTCCTCCGACTCGGGCAGCACCTGAGGCAGACGTTTGGTCAGCGTCTTCTCCACTTCAGCTTGTTGAGCCGGTGAGAGTTGATTCCAGATGGATATCGGATCATCGGCGGCGGCGACAGAAATCTGTGTTTGCAGCAGCACGCCCAGTGCGAGCGTCAAGACCGAATGGTGACCACCGAGCATCACGCAATGACTCCAAGTGTGCGATGACGCACCGCTGCGGCGTGAAAGAATCGTCCAAGCAATGGGAGTTCTGGAGTGCAATTGCCGTGCCGCTCGACTGGGTCCGGGGGATCTCGAAGAGCCCATCGCGGCGGCGTCGCGAGTGCCTGCTGGTGTGGCTTGGGCAAGGTCACCGTTTCTGGATAACCAATCGCTGCAATCGAAGAAACGATGTCGGTTCCGCTATCGCGGCCGATTTCCCGTTTCTGCTGTTAGGAATCTCAGTTTGGCGGGAAAGGCTGGACGTGACCCGATTCACCGCCTTGCCGCTACCCGTTTTTCCCTCCAGGCACTTGAAATCAGATGAATCTCCGCTCCGTCATCGCGCTTGCGATCCCGTTTTGTCTCGCGTTGTCCGCACGTGGCGATGTCGTATTTTCGTTTGATTTTGATCCCGCCGAAAACGGGTTCCAGACCGTACGGGACGCAGCAGCGACTGACTTGATTGATGTCAATCTGTTGATGTCCATTGACGGAGAGTCGCAAGTGTCCGGCTATTCGGTGTCGGTCCGTTTCGACGCAGACGAACTCGAATTGGTGTCGTTTGAAAACGTGACTCCAGATTCGTTCTTGGAACTGGTCGCGCCCGGTCAGTTCGGCCCCAGCGACGGACCCGACCCACGATTCCTTTCTCGCGAAGCGGAGCTGAATGCACTCAACGCCACGAACTTTGTCGGGACGCTTTCGGCATCCTCGGAACCGTTGACGATCGCCACGTTGAGATTTCGAGCAGTCTCCCCTGACGGATGGGCGGATTGATTTGGCATCTGGTTTCTTTGCCGACGGCATCGATGGCGTGCAGA
>JBCCUO010000698.1:0-2810 GCA_039196805.1 Planctomycetota bacterium
ATGCGTGATTTTGGATGCGAAACCCAGGTGACTGTTCAAGATCGCTCTTGTTCCTCAAGAGCGGCTTGGGCCTCGTCTTTCCAGGGGCTGTCGGGCGCGAGCTGAAGAAACCGTCTCCAATGGCTTGCCGCTTCAATGCCTCGCTGGTGGTGGGAAAGAAGCTTTGCAAGATGGTAATGCACCTCGGCGTAATCTTCATGCAGTGTCAAGACGCCTCGAAATGCCGCGACGGCGAGTTCGTCTTGTCCCGTTTCGCTCAGGACCATGCCCAGGCTCGCGCGAGCCTCAACGAATTCAGGGTCCAGTTCGATTGCTGCGTAAAACCTCTCTCGCGCCGCGATCGTTTCGTTGGTCCGATACAGCAGCTCGCCGAGTTCAAAGCAGATGTCCGGCCTGGGGCCGTCTCGGGCAAGAATGGCGTGGTAGCAGTCGATCGCCGTTTCCAAGTCGTCATCGTCGTCAGCATCAAACGCCGCCTGCAGCAGGTCATCGTCGACCGGCGGTGAAACATGGGCCGCGGAAGTCCCCTTGGGGTGGGTCTCCATCGCAAACACCATTCGGTCGTCATCGGATTCCGACGACGGTTCGGCAGCGTCGAAGTCGAAACGCAGCTGTCCTCCGGGTTCAATCAAACCTTCGCCCTGACGCAGCAGAACGTGCTTGCCTTCGATGAGGATCGAAAGTTGATCCAGAGGGCGTTGAATGTCGGGTAGGCCTTCAATCAGGTCAACCAAACGCTGTTCAATGGCCCTGGGGCTGGCCCCGGAATCGATCCAGTGGGCGAGGCGTTTGGCGGTCGCGACTTCTCGAAAGTCGAAATAGGGAAGCCGGTGCATGGTGCGGACCGGACGGATCAAACCGCGACGCTGCCATCGCCGAACCACATGCACGGAGATGCCTAGAAGCTTTGCCAGCATCACGGGCGTGTAATACTGTTGTGGGGAGCGTTCGGAGTCCACCAATCCGATTCTCTGCCAGAGTTCCCCTTCGTGGATGATCTCCAAGTCCCCTCTGCCGGCACGCTCGAGGGACGACGGCGAGAGGAGTTCTTGTTCGGCCAACGGAGATTCCTCCGCCCCAATGATCGCCCAGTCCGTGTCATCGTCGACGGCGTCGGTCACGACCGCACCGTAGGATTTCAACAGATTGGCTGCGTGTCGACGGCTCATGCTGCCGAGTCGTCCCACCAAGGCGACGCGTTTTTCGGTGGCGGGGGATACCGAGAGGGACTCCGGCAAAGGGACGTCGTCGGGTGCCGGTTCATCCTGTGTCGTGTCCATCGAAGGATTATCCACTTTCGACGAATGCGTGCCAACATGCCATTCGATTCGGCGGTGGGCTTGACGGTTGTTCCAGTTGGGTCATCTTGACACCCGTCTTTTGCGAGTGGACGGGACGGTCGCTGGCAGCTTCCCTCGGGTTGGTTGCTGGAGGAAAGTCCGGGCACCGAAGAGCAGGATGGTCGATAACGTCGACCGGCCGCGAGGCTAGGGCTAGTGCAACAGAAAGCAAACCGCCGAACGGCACCTCGACCCTGGGTCGCTGTGTGCGTGGTAAGGGTGAAACGGTGTGGTAAGAGCGCACCAGCAATCGAGGTGACTCGGTTGGCTTGGTAAACCCCATCTGGTGCTAGACCAAACAGAGTGTCGTCGAGCTAGCTCGACGCGAGGCGGCTCGTCTCGGACCCACTCGGGTAGGTCGCGATGAAGGCGACGAGCAATCGTCGTGCACAGATAAATGGCCGTCGTTCGGTTCCGATTGTTGGTTGGCATTGAATGCCAGTGGGCATGTCGAGCCGAGCACAGAACCCGGCTTACAAGTCCACTCGCAGAAGACCTCTGAGATTCGACCCTGCTGTCAGGAAAAGGGTCGGTGGAGGATCGCTGCGTTGCGATCCCCGAATCATCGCAGGATGGCGACTTCGATTTCCAGGCCAGGACCGAATCCGAGCATGACCCAAGGTCGAGGTTGTTGAAGTGCGTTGAAACGGTGGATCACCGCCGGCATCGTAGCTGAGGACATGTTTCCGTGCTCGGCCAAAATCTCTCGACTGATCTGAAGCTGATCCGACTCAAGACCCAATGCGGACGCCGTCGCGGTCAAGATCCTAGTGCCTCCCGGATGGACGGCCCAGCCTCCTATCGAACGGATGGTTTCGCCTTGGTCGGTCAACCAAGCGTGTAGATAGGAATGCAGTTTCGACTCGATCAGCGACGGAACCGTCGCGGCCAACGTCATCTCGAATCCGTGATCACCAATCGTCCACGTCATGGCATCTCGACTATCGGGAATCAAGTAACTTCCCGTATCGCCCAGTTCAGCGATCGACGGTCGCGAGTCGTTTCTCGAAAGGACCATCGAGGCCGACCCGTCCGCAAAGAGGGCTCCCGATACGATCCGATTGGCGTCGTATCCGTATTGGTAGTGCAGACTACAAAGCTCGATGCAACAGACCAGCACGACCGAGCCTTCGTCGGCTGCCAAAAGACCGCGGGCGGTTCGCAATCCGTTGATGGCACCGTGGCACCCCATGAAGCCGACTTGGACTCGTTGCGTCGTGGGGGAAAGGCCAAGACCATCGATCAGATCGATGTCTACGCCCGGGGCGCTAAAGCCCGTACAGCTGACGACGACCAAGTGAGTGACTTTTTCGGCGGTGATGTTCGCCTGTTCCAAGGCTTGGCGCGCGCTCGCGATCGCTAGGCTCGGGGCGTCCGCGGCAAATCGATCGCTTCGCTGTGACGTTGATGGGCCGCGGTCCGAATCGTCGCTCGCAGGAGCGAAAAAATCTTGTTGGATCGAACCGACGG
>JBCCUO010000699.1:0-2805 GCA_039196805.1 Planctomycetota bacterium
TCCATTTCGCCGGATCAGTCACCGACTCGAGTGGCGACAGACGCAGCGTTTGACTGTGACTCAGCCAACTGGCCAGTAGCGTCTCGGTCAGCTCTTCCAACAGCGGGATGATCCGATCGGACGAACCGTCGTCCTGCATCAGACTTCGCGATCGGGAAGTGTCTGGTTGGTCCGCATCGGTCGACGACGCGGATTGGCTTGCCGACGCTGTGTCGGCGGACGAGTCCGTCGGGTCGGGCTGAGATGGCGTGGTGACACCGGATCGCGGCTGACAAGAATCGACGATTGACGAGACCATCGCGCGGAAACCTTCGCGGAACAGGCCATCGAACTCGGTCACCGCACCGACACCAATCGTGTTGGATTGCTCCATCCGCCGTGCGGTCTCGATTAAGCGACACGCTTCGGCGATCATTCCACGTCGTGGCAGCCAGAGCATCAAGTGCCTCAAGATGCGTTGACGAAGTCGCGCGATGTAGATTTTGACGGGATCACCACCTCGCGAGATCGGGATGTAGAGCAGATTCTTGTTTGTCAACGCGTCCAGAAACTCGGCAAACGTTGCTCGCGCCTGCTCGATGTCCCCGGCAATCAAGGTCGCGTAAAGTTCGATCGCCCCGGCATCATCCTCGGTCATCTCTTCGTCAACGACATCGGCCCGATCGGGCTGCATCGCCACCAGGGTTCCACAGATCAGCCGTCGCGAGTTCGACATTTCGACGGCGGTCGTGATGATTTGCTCCATCAACGAGTCCCGGAGCACGCGGCGACGATCGTAACTCCGCATCGAGTCTTTATCGCTGCCACCGGTGGCCACGCGGTAACTACGGACCGAATCCAGCAACTCCAGCAATCCGATTCGATTCTCTTTAGCTCGATCGGCCCAGCCCTTTAGAGTTTCAAAGCGTTCGTCCAGCAAGGACTGGTCGTCGGTGCCAATCGCCAAATCAGCCGCGACGGCCCAGGTGCGAGCGAGCGACTGCAGAAAGCTCAAGTGATCGGAAAGCCGTCGCGTTTCCGCCTCCAGTTCATCCTGGCTTCCATCATCGGTGCCGGGATCAAACACCGCGCCTTCGTTTCCGTCGTCCGTGGTGTCCTGGTAGGACATCCCTTCGTAGGCGGCGTCGTAGAGCCCTTCGCTGTCGTCGGGCGATTGGCCCGATTCGGCGGCCGCCAGTTCTTGATCCCAGTCTCGGTGACCACGGTCATCGCGTCCCAGCAGAAACCGCGGTGCCGACCAATAGCCTTGCGCGTTGGCTTCCAAGAAATCAAAGAACTTTCGCACCATCGGCCAGACCGCGGAGGTATCGGCTTTGTGGCCCGCGTCCTTTGATTCAACGGTATCGCGGACACGCAGCAACCAGCGTTCGATTAACCGTGGCAAGGAACTGCCGCCGGACCGGAGGCCTACGCGGTCGGCGTTGCCCAACCAATGAATCAACAGAGCCATGGCCGCGACAAAGTCACGCCTCTCCAGCAAGGCTGAGATCACCAACGCGTACGCGCGAGGCGAATCGAACAGGTCGGCATGAGGTGCCCAGAAGGCGACGTCCCCAGACGCGGCGCCGCCACGATGCCAAAGCCGGAGCGCTTGGGCAACCAGTTTGGCGGAATCGAATGATTCGTAGGGATCGACCGCTTCGATGGAGTCCAATGTGTGCGCGGCGAAGGTTCGCCACCAATCCGCCATTTCCTGGTAGCAGCCTTCCATTTCCGCGTAGGCGGCTTGATCGTCTTGGGCGGCCGCCTCACTCCAAACCCGCGCCGTGTAGCTAAACAGCTGTTCGACCAGATACAGCAGATCGTCTAATCGAGTGTCGTGGATGCTGCTTTCGGGGCCGGGAAACAGGCTGAACGTGCCGCCAAACCCAAGGATGTCCCAAGGGTCCATCAGGGCACCGCATTCAATGCCCCGCTTCAGCAGGTCGAACCCCTGATGAGGAATCCGGACCGCATCGGAGAGCTTCCGCGCCCGCAACGCCCGTAGACCCAGCGTGATCGCGCAATCGATGCGGCAGATCATCCGGGCGGACGTCGCACGAACCGCGTCCGCCTGCTTGGTGGCTGCGTCGGGGTATCCCATTCGCGCGTACAGTCGCGCCAGCTGGACGTGTTGCAGCTGTGCGGCTCGGCGCTGTGCCAGCGCGGCGTTGAGGTGCTGGCGAACGGCCCCAAACGGTTGTCGCCGGGCACGCTGTTCGTGCAGCAACCGGTCAGCGTGCTGACCGGTCAGCTTGGCCAACTGATCCCCATAGAATTCGTCACGATAAGTGGCAACCGGCTTCATCAGCGAGGCCAATGTGACTTCGCTGGTGTAGGAGCCCGGGCCTGATCCCGTGATACCCGATGCCATCAGAACGGTGCCCGCTAACACCGTGGCCGCTTCCACCAACATTTCGTCACGGTCCAACTCATCGGTATCCGTGAGTCGGCTCAACAAGCAATCAAGCGTGACTTGGCGAAGGACAAACCGCGAGTAATGGCCGTCGCCATCCACACTGCGATCGTCCCAACCGCCAAAGTGGTAATTGGGGCGACGATTGACCGGATGATCAAAATCGTACGCGCGCGGGTCAAGTGCCAGTTCTTTCATCCGATCCGGATCGAAAGCTGCCGAGCGCAATAGTCCCGGATCCGTCTGCCTGAGGATCGTCAGGGCCGCATCGATCAATTCGCGATACGTCCCGGACGAGACGCCGGCTCCCGCGATGTACATCGGAATCGGACGGACGAATTCGTGGCCATAAGGATGGCAACGTCGATTCTCCAGCATCGCCAGCGGACGATACCCGACGTAGTCATTCA
>JBCCUO010000700.1:0-2804 GCA_039196805.1 Planctomycetota bacterium
CAAGATCCCGATTTGACGGTATTGGGCGCGAGCCTGTCGGGTATCGCCAACCGCCAGAACCCGCGTGCTTGCGCACTGCGGCTGATTTTGTTGGGCTCACATCCATCAGCCGCATATCACGATCCGGCTTACTAGTGCTCAACGGCTAACCACTGTTTCGCCGACCGCCATGTGTCTCAAGGTGTCTTCGGAGTTGAATCCGACACCGGTTGGAAAACTCCGCGACGGCCTCGGTTTGATAATCCGGGTACGTCCAGCGGTGGCTGGTCCACTTACCTGTCCGATAGCTGAGCGTAACTTCGGCGAAGATGCCGTCGCGCAGGTAGATTCGATGGTCCCGGTCCTTCGTCGTCGCCAAGACCAGCTTGGCTTGCGTGATGTATCCCGGGTCCAGGTTCAGCGGACGCGTGACCGCAGGAGCTACCCCGTGTCCTTTTTTTCCAGATGCGAGCGCATGGAGCGCGACGGATTTCAGTTCCAGCTGATTGGTGAACACCTTCCAGTCGGCAAGGTCGTCAGGACGGTGGGAGACCCCGAAGCTTACCAGCGACTTCAGCAAACCTGATCCCATCTCATCGCGATAGTAGCCACCGGCTTCAAACGGCAGATCATCGATCTGATACGCGACTCTTCCCCAACGCTGCCGCAGCTGATCGATGCCCCACTGCCGTACTTGAGGCGATGACGAGATCACTGCGCAAAAGCAGATCACCGGTTCGACGTTGCGGATAGCGGCCATGGGCATCTTGTACCGGTGCGCGGGCTGGGACGACGGTGATACACTGCTGCCGCGGCGGACCCTGAAACGGTCCCCAGTCCTTCCCTTGAACCCGAGTCCCTGATGCATTCCTGGATCGCTGACCGTACCGCCTCATTCGACAGCAGTGGCATTCGGCGCGTGTTCGACCTGGCCGCGAAACTAGAGAATCCGATCAACCTGTCAATCGGCCAACCCGACTTCGATGTTCCCGATGCGGTCCAGGACGCCGCGGTGGAGGCGATTCGCGGCGGCCGCAACGCTTACTCTCCCACGCAGGGCATTGCGCCGCTTCGCGAGGCACTGAAGGCCCAGATCGATCGGCAATACGGCCATGCGGATCGAGACGTCTTCGTCTGCAGCGGAACCAGCGGCGGACTGATGCTGTCTATGCTGGCCATGATCAATCCGGGCGACGAGGTGATCTTCTTGGATCCCTACTTTGTCATGTATCCCGCGCTGATCCGGCTCTGTGGGGGTGTGCCTGTTCCGATCGATTCGTACCCCGATTTTCGACTGAATGCTGAGACGATCGAGGCAGCGATCACGCCTAAGACCAAGATGATTCTGGTCAACAGTCCAGCAAACCCGACCGGCGTGACCGCGACGGCCGAAGAGTTGGCCGCCGTGGCACATGTGGCTGCAAAGCACAATGTCGCGTTGGTTTCAGACGAAATCTACAGCCGCTTCATGTACGACCAGCCGTTTGCGTCACCCGCGTCGGACAACGACAAGACGATTGTCATCGACGGATTCAGCAAGAGTCATGCGATGACGGGTTGGAGAGTCGGATTCGTGCACGGGCCGACCGAGATCATTCAGACCATGCTCAAGCTGCAGCAATACTCGTTCGTTTGCTCGCCTCAACCGGCCCAGTGGGGTGCCTTACGAGCGATGGAAGTCAGCCTGGGCGGTCACATCGACGACTATCGACGAAAACGAGATCTGATCTTCGAGGGACTCAAAGACCACTACGAAGTCAATAAGCCTGGTGGTGCGTTCTACCTGTTTCCCAAAGCACCCATCGAAAGTGGAGCAGCGTTCGTCGAGGACGCGGTGCGGAAAGGACTGTTGATCATTCCCGGAAACATCTTCAGCGCTCGCGACAGCCACTTCCGGATCAGCTTTGCAGCTGATGACGATACGCTTCGCCGAGGCATTGACTTGCTCGTCAAGCTGGCCTCACCCGCGTGATGGAATCAGGCGGTTGCGTCGGGGCTAAGCTGCGGGATCATCAGGGCCCCCAAGACCATGACTGCGACGGTCATCGTGTGGATCAACCACTGCGGATCACATACGACTGCGGTTCGGATCGTGACAACCACCATCACCACCAGTGCCGCCATGAACCTCGCTTCGGCACGGCGGGCCGCGGCGCCCGAAGCCAATTTGCTTAACACCAGCATCCCGCCACCAAAGAGTGGCAAGACCAGCGCGGTCAGAACCGTCGCCAATTCAAACGGATGGGCCATTACGTGTCGTACCGTTCAAGCAGAGAAGCGGGTCGCCAACGATCCTTGCTGACGCTGCCCGGGTTTGGTTGTCCCAAACCGCTCGGCTGGACGACTAGGTCGACTTGAGCCGAAGTCATCGAATTCAGTGAAAAACTTTGCGACCTGGCCGCACAGCTTTCCTCAAGGCTCCATTTGGAGAGACCGATACTGTTTGACAATGCTGACTTCCTCGGCTCCGTCACCCGGTTTGCTCTCATGTGTTTCACGCTCCGCTCGCTCTGTCTGGGCGACGTTCAACGCTTCCTCGGATTGTTTCTTGCAGCCGGGCTGCTCGTCACTTCCGGGGGCTGTCGCCTGTGTGGCGAGTGCGATGTCGACAACTACGCAGCCTTTGGTGGAGCCTGGGAGCGTACGGTACCCGATCGCGGTCGAGTCGGCAGCGTATTCGATCCCGCAGGCGGTCGTGCAGCCCAACTGGCCGATCGCGACAGCGTCGAAGATGGATTGCGGTCGGATCAACCATCAGCCAGCGAGGACTTGCAGGACCAACGGGACCAGCCTTTCGAAGGCATCTTGGAACCTGACGCATCGAC
>JBCCUO010000701.1:0-2800 GCA_039196805.1 Planctomycetota bacterium
CGTCAGGGCATCGAGTGCGGCCTTGTCCAAGTTGTCACGGTCTGGCTTCTTGGTGTGCCTTTCACGTGGCATCGGCTTGGTTTTCCAAACACGGTTCCTGGGTCGTGGAAATACGAATTCTGCATCGACACGGAGCGGACCTTGTAATGGAGCTCGACCACGCATTACGTCTGCTGCCGCCATTCGCACGGTGGCTTTGAACGCTTCCACCGGGTGCTTGCTTGGCGTGTACACCGCCGCGTGGAAGCCGCGAATCGTTGCCCGCGGCCTTGGCTGTGCGACCGGTACGGCTGGCACGTAGATTCGGATGGGATCAGGCAACGCACACCTCCGTGATGCCAGGGCCCTCGAAGCCATTCCACTCCGTTGGCTTGAACACCGGGTCGCGGTCACGAACGGCACGAAAACCCTCGCACGCTAACGCGATGTCCATTCGGCTGGGAATGTGAATCTCGCCAAAGACCTCTTCCTCGTCAAAACAGCTACCGCACTGACAGCGAATCAGGTTCTCGACCTGCAATCGCATTCGGTCGTCCGCGTCGATGTAGCACGCAGCCCGTGTGATGGCCTGGCGAGGCGTGTAGCCAAGTTGCGGCAACTTCCCCTGATCTTTCGACAGCTCTCGTGTCAGATGCTTTTCCGCATCCATCAGCCGAACCATACGGTTGCCATGCCACTGCTTGTTGACCAATCCTTCAACGTGATCCCGGACCAACTTCAACTCGTCCAGGTCGGTTGCCGTCCACTCGACGAAATCCTGGCTTTGATGGGTGACCAAATCGTGAACGCTCAATCCGTTACTCCGAAAGAATCCTGATTTCCTCCGGCATCTGCACCTCGCTTGCCGGAACCAACTCAATCCGTTGAATCGACGCGATGGCAAACCATCGCGGCTCTTCTCGCCCCAGACACAAGGCCAGGACTCTGTCGTCTGTCAGCCGAATCGGGCTGACGATGCGTTCCGTGATCTCGCCTGTCGATGACTGATAACGAACACGGCAAACCCATCGATCTGCATCAAGTGCCCGTCGAAGCTGTTTCCGCATCGCGACAGATCTGCCCACATCGTGCATAGCCAGCCATGTCAACGAAGTTGTCTCGCTTGCGTTGATGCATCTCGCGTGACGCCTTCAAGCAAACCATCGCTAACGCGACATGAACGGGCTCGAAGCGCCAGCCTTCTTTCAGGCCATCGCTGAACAGGCCATTCCACATTTCAGCCGTGCGACGGAAGTCCTGATCCGGTGGACCGTACTGTGCCTGACGATCGCCCTGGGTGATCTTCAGTGCCTCTTCCAGCACGTCCAAGTCCTGGACGTTGTCGACCGGTTCGTAGCGGTGATCGCCGATGCTTTCCCACAGCGCATCGAACTCGGCCAGCTCCTCAACCAAACCTGGCAGTGGCGTCAGTTTTGGATACGACAACATCGGAATCCCACGCCATGCTGCGATCGCTCGCTCAGCTGTGGCGCCGCGACTCTTTCGATGACCTGGCAAACACACGATGGCTTCCGCCGTCAAAATCATCTCCAAGTCTCGGATGATTGCATCGTCGAGGCTGAACCCATCGAGTGCGTTTTCGTCGTCTGGGTCAAACCCCATCTCCAGGTCCGCCTCCGCCGGGCTGAGCACCTGATAGCCGTGGTATCGAAGTTCCTTGGCGGCCTGCTCAAAGGCATCGAAGTTGAACCGGTCGTAGCCTCGCATGGGGCCAGCCAGGTAGTAGGTCGGCTTCATCTAATCGCGGTCCTTTCGCATTCGGTATGACTCCCAATCACATCGCACGACGATCGCACCATCCAACAGTCGGTCTGCTGCTTGTGCTCCCATGCGTGCATCCAATTCGTCACGATTGGCAACGTTCAACGTCGCCGTCGTTGGCCGGCACTCGCGGTATCGACCGTCGATGATTCTCAACAGCATTCGCTGTTCGTACTCGCTAAGCGATCCGGTTGGTGGTAGCGGGTCACTCAGTGCCAATAGGTGCGGTTCGGTGTAGGAGCCAACGATGGTGTCTTCACCTTTCGATGAACCAATTGACCCGCGAAACTCAGCAAACAATCGCAGTCCATCCCGGTAGACCGCGCGTCGCCGACGAGAACTCTTGTGGGGATAGCCAAGTACGATCGCTCGCAGTACAGACACCATCAGGTGATCTTTGCCAGTGCCCTTCGGCCCGATGAAGACCAATGACACGCCATCACGGACGTGTTGCCCAAACTCTTCGACGTATCGCACGCAAGATTCCAGTGCGTGGCGTTGCCCGTTTGTCTCTGCTTTGAAGTTCGCGAACCGGCACGACCGATAGCGACGTCCAATGGCCTGGTCGACCCAAGTCAGTCCTGTCGGTGGTGGTTGTGGTTCCTCAAGCCAGGCATCTCGATCACGCGATCGATCTATCTGAAACTTGTCAGCAATCCGTTTCATCAGAATCCATCGTCCTTCTTCTGGGCGTTGGGATCGTGAACCTGTCCTGGACCTACAGCTGCGGTTTTCCTGCCAGAATGGTTTGGTTTCCGCGACTGACGATCGGTGGTTCGGTTCATCCAATCCGTCAGGAACCTCGGCATTCCCTGGTGCGTTTTGCGACGCTTCGGGTTGTCCTCGATCCACTGCAGTGCCTTGGTCAATTCCGTGGGAACGTCGATGTTCGGATACCGTTCGACGTACTTGTCGAGTCGCTCTTTCGGGAGGTGCCATCGCCCCTTCCCGCCATCGACTGGAAACGACATCACCGGTTCGGATGATAGAGCTGGCTCTATCTCCGAACTAAAAAGCAGTTCCGTTCCTTTCCGTTCCC
>JBCCUO010000702.1:0-2784 GCA_039196805.1 Planctomycetota bacterium
CCGACCCCCGTGCCGGCGCCTTGTAGGCTTTCGGGGGCAATCTGAGCGGGCCGAGACTCTACGCGAGTGCCACAACGGTTTCGGTGGCTTGTTACATCAACTCGCGATCAACCCATTTGGTGTCGACCGTTCCGTTGACGAACTTCGGATCCTGCAATACTCGATCGTGAAACGATGCGGTCGTGGCGATACCTTCGATTTGCAACTCGGCCAAAGCTCGTCGCATGGTCGCGATCGATTCCTCGCGGGTTGCGCGATGCACAATCAACTTGGCAATCATCGAATCGTAGTAGGGCGGGACGCTGTATCCCGCAAAGACGTGCGAATCAAATCGCACTCCCAGACCACCTGGCACATAGATCGATTCAATTCTGCCGGGGCTGGGCTGAAACTTGCGTTCCGGGTTTTCGGCGTTGATTCGGCACTCAATCGCCGATCCGCGACAGACCAAATCCTCTTGCTTAAATGACAAGGGTTCGCCCGAGGCGACGCGAATCTGCTCGCGGATCAAATCGACACCCGTCACCAACTCGCTCACCGGATGCTCCACTTGGATACGAGCGTTCACCTCAATGAAGTAAAAGTTGTAATCCTTGTCCACAATGAACTCGACCGTGCCGGCGTTGGCATAGTCCGCACCGCGAATCATTCGGACCGCGGCATCACAGATAGCCTGTCGACGCTCGTCGGGAAGGTCAGGACTGGGGGCTTCTTCTATCAACTTCTGGTGACGCCGTTGAACGCTGCACTCTCGCTCGAACAGATGGCAGACATTGCCGTGACTGTCGGCGATCACCTGGACTTCGATGTGACGCGGTCGATCGATGAACTTTTCCAGATAGACGCCGCCGTTGCCAAAGGCCGCGGACGCTTCGGTGCTGGCCGCGTCCAGAGCTGACTCCAATACTTCGGCTGACTCGGCGACTCGCATGCCCTTGCCACCGCCACCCGCGGTCGCCTTGATCAGCACGGGGAATCCGATCTGCTCGGCAAGTTGGCCCGCCTTACCAAAGTCCTCGATCAGACCGTCGCTTCCCGGGACGACCGGAACGTCGTTCGCGACGGCGATCGATCGAGCGGTGTTCTTGTCGCCCAAACGTTCCATCGCGATGGGGCTGGGTCCAATGAACTCAAATCCACTGCTACGGCAGACTTCATTGAAGTGTGCGTTTTCGGCCAAGAATCCGTAGCCGGGATGGACAGCGTCAGCGTCGGCGACCTCGGCGGCTGCGATAATCTGGTCGATCTTCAAATAGCTGTCAGCGCTCCGCGCCGTGCCGACACAATAGGCTTCGTCAGCCAATCGCACGTGCATCGACTCTGCGTCCGCTGTGCTGTACACAGCGACCGACTGGATCCCCATCTCGCGGCACGCGCGGATGATCCGGACAGCAATCTCACCCCGGTTGGCGATCAGGATTTTTTTGAACATCTAGGGCTGAACACGGAAGAGTGGTTTGCCAAAGTCGACCGCTTCTCCATCTTGCACCAGCACTTCGATGACCTTGCCGCTGCATTCCGCTGGAATTTCGTTGAACACCTTCATGGCTTCGACGATGCATACGACGGTGTCATTGCCGATCACCGATCCCACTTGGACAAAGGTGTCCGCCTCGGGCTTGGGCCTGGCGTAGAACGTTCCCACCATCGGCGCGTCGATGGTAAACGTGCCGTCGGCGGGCGCCGCTTCCGCAGCGGGTGCAGGTGCCGCAGCGGGAGCCACCACGGGCGCTGCGGGAGCAACCGGTGCCGGAAGGGCAATTGGCGTCGAGCCACCGCGGCACAGTTTGATTTTGTCGTCGCCCTGTTGGAGATCGACCTCGCTGAGGGCATGTTCTTCCATCAGCTCGACGATCTGTCGAATACGGTCAATGTCAAACACATCGACCGAAGGCTTGCCGCCTTTACTCATCATTGACTCGCTATCGTGAAGTTCTCGTCACGTTTGGGCGGAGGTTTTACAGCATTAGGCGACAATCATCGAGACCCTTGGGCAGAGAGCTGAGCACTTCGCACCCCTCCGCGGTCACCAGTACGTCGTCCTCGATTCGGATTCCGAATTCGCCCTCGAAGTAGACGCCTGGTTCAACGGTGACGACCATGCCTTCGCGAAGGATCTCGCTGCTGATCGCCGACAGTCGCGGCGACTCATGGATTTCCAGGCCAATTCCGTGTCCCAGGCCATGCTTGAAGGCGTCGCCCAGGCCGGCCGATTCGATCACTTGCCGGGCCGCTTGATCGACTTCCGAGGTCGCGATCCCCGGACGGATCGCCTCGATGGCGGTCAATTGAGCTTGCAAAACGATTTCGTAGGCTGTGCTGAACTTCCCCCCGGGCTGGTGGGTCGAAAGCGTTCGCGTCAGGTCACTGGCGTAGCCATCTAGGAAGGCGCCCCAGTCGATCAGCAGACTCTTTGTGTCGCTCAGCGATACGGGCCCGGGACGATAGTGACACAAGGCACCATACGGTTCCGCACCAACGATCGGCTCGAAGCTGACACCACTGGCGCCAAGCCCTCGCATGATCGACTCCAACTCATGAGCCACTTGCAATTCCGTCCACTTGCCGGTCAGCTTGGCGACCATGGACCGAAACCCACGCTCCGCAACGGCGATCGAGGCGCGAATCCGGTCAATTTCGCCCGCGTCCTTGATCACCCGCAGCGACTCCACGATGTCGGACTTGCCTTCCCACTTCACTTCGGCGTCCACCGCATCGACCAAGGTTCGATAGACGGCGAAACTCAACTTGTCTTGCTCGAAGCCAAGAGTGGCGCTTCTGGCC
>JBCCUO010000703.1:0-2783 GCA_039196805.1 Planctomycetota bacterium
GAGTCGTTTCCATCGCGTTTGCTTCCTTGCGTGGACCAGTCGAATCCATTCGACTGCTTAGTTCGGCCAAGCCCATCACTGCTGAGGGGCGTTGGATCGATGTCCGGTGCGAGTAACGGTAAGTAGGGCTGAACGTTAAGTAGGTCTGAACGTTGTCGACGACCCCACGGTCGTCGCTGCGTTGCGTTACCGTTGACCGGTACCGCATCAATTTGTTTCGGTCACTTTGTGGAGGTGAACGGACTTGCGTCCTCACCTGCGGGTGGCTGATAGAACGGGCTATTCTGACCATTCAGGTAGCCGTAGTCTTCGTCTTCGTCAGATTCACCGCGAACCAGTTCGTCCGCATCGGGATCGACCGGAAGCCCGGAGGCATCCGAGCTGCCCTCAATGTCTTCAGTCGTTTCGCTGACCACGACGGGTGTGAGTCGTCCATCGATCCACTCGTACTCCGTGATCACGCCTTGCGACATCTTCAGCATGCGGAAGCCGGACGCTCGCTTGGCCGGCTCACCGGGAGCGGAGGCGATCGGAGTCGTGTCGCCGCTATCCTTGGCGGCCAACTTGGCTGCTCGCTCGGCAGCCAAGCGCTCTTCCCGAGCACGCTGGTATTCGGCCAGCCAAGAAAGGAATTCCTGACCTGCCGCATTGGCTTCGTCCGGCATGGCGTCGCCGGCTTTGGCGTATTCGCCCGGATTGCCCAGTGTCAGTCGCACGCGGCCCAGTTCGGTCGCGTAGGTCCAGGCCTCAGCATCCTTCTTGTGAATCAGCAGTGAGACGACCTTTGCACTGGAGTTGCTCTCCTCATCGCCCTCATCCCGTTCGGTCCGCCCATCGACGGCGAATACTCGGACGCCCTTTAGGATCGTCTTGGCCATCGACTCGGGAATCACTTCGCTCTTGGTGAAGTAAGCCATGACGTCAACGCGGTCACCTGGACGGACGAGGTTGGCAACAGCGTTGGCCTGATCGGCCTTCATGGAGACGACGCTGTATCCCTTGGGGATCTTGGTCGACTTGCCATTGGCATCGTTCATCAATTTCATCGGCATCACTGGCTCGCCAGTGTAGAACCGCTGTTTCGCATATTTTCCCTGAAGATCGTCCAGGGTCGCGCTAGCACCCTCGGGAACCCTGTCGACGGGCCACTGTTCCAGACGAATTTTGTCGGCAGTGATCTCCTCGCCAACATCAATTGCTTTCGCGGTGACAAAGATTTCGACCGTCTGCACTTCGTTGCCGGTGCCATTGGCTTGCATCAATTGGCTGAAACCAATCGCGGCAATGGTGCCGGCAACACAGGCGAGCAGTAAGAAAACCGATTTGTTTCGCATCACTTAGTCCGCTTGATCGGTGCCGTGAACCGAGTGGTTCGGTCGGCGAAGGTTCGGTGGGTCGAAAGACACCGATCCCAGGTTGGTATTCGGTGTCAAGTAAGGGTTCGCTACAGCCCGCACAAAGGTCGGGTCAAAGTCGCGTTAAGCGGCAAGGTTTCCGCTAAATTCCCAAACTGCCTATTCTTCTGATTCTCGACTTGTTTCGCAGCCCGCACAGGCGGACCGTTATCGGAGGTTGGAATCGCGTCAGATCAGCATGCCGGCGAAAGCGAAGTACGCGATACTGCCGATTGCCATCGGGATGCCGTAGGGCAGCAAGTACATGTTTGGTTTTCGCTCACGCGCGATCTCGGACAGCTTTCCGGGATTCTTGATCGTTTTCCATTCGTGCAGGATCTGGTGGGCCATCGCGTAGTGTTTCGTCCACTGACCACTCCGCCAGATCATCACCGCGGCCATCAAACCGCCAACGACTGCGGTCCAGGCAAAGGCGTACAGAGTCACCACCGTGCCCAACCAGGCACCAACTCCAGCCAGCAGTTTCACGTCGCCGGCACCCATGCCACCAACGTTCCTCAGCACCAGCAGCAGGATCATGCCGACAAACGTGCCCAGCATGCTCCACCCAAAACCGCTGACGCCGTCCTGGATCGTCCAGTGGATCCAACCACAGGCGATGAACGGGAACGTCAACCAGTTGGGAACCTTCAAGATCATGCCGTCGATGACCGCAGCCACGATCAGCACGATGGTGACAAACCAGACGACCCAGTTCTCTTGAACGGCTTGCAACAGTGTTTCCATGGTGGGTTCCCCCAAGAGTTGTGCTTGAACAGCAGGTTGTGCTTGACCCACCGTCAGACCGTCATTGCCAAGGTGTGGCGATCCGGACCGGGCAGGTTTGTGTTGTGCGTGTTGGTTATCGGGCTGGCTATCGAGGACCGACCATGAAGCTGAACATGGCGAACAGCAGCGTCACGCCGCAGCAGGCAAGTTGCCAGGCAAAGGCGGCGGCGTCGGCGGGCAGCAGTGGGTAGTTCATCGAACCGGGATCTTTCGCCACATCCGGCGACTGGGGTAACGGGCAAACCGTCGAATTGATGACGTGCGTCCGGCGACCCCGACGCCACGCGCACAAACGCGTCGCGTCGAGAGATCGACCGAATGCATTTCGTCGACTCACGCGGCAAGACCACGGACGGACCGCGGCTGGTCCGCGTGAAGCTCGATCAGTTAGCCGCAATCGCGGTACCAACTGCTTCGAACTTGGCGTTGGCGTTGGTACCGATGGTACCGACGGCTGCCAAGCAAACGACGACGATCAGGGCCAACATCACGGCGTACTCAACCGCGGTAGGACCATCTTCTTCTTTCAAAAAACGAACGATGCTGTCAGCGAAGTTCTTCATGTCTCTCTCCTAGGAGGGTGTGTGCGGCACAAGCACA
>JBCCUO010000704.1:0-2782 GCA_039196805.1 Planctomycetota bacterium
GCCGCCACGCCGCTGCTGAAAAAGATGATGCATGGCGTCAAGTAGTCCGCCCGGATATCCGCCCAATCCAGCCTTGGAATGGCCAGGCTTCGCAGACGCACCACGACCTCGTTTTCCGCGATTCGTCGAGATAGATGGACCCCTTTGATTCCACTCGTATTGCCGGGATGTTGCGACGTGTCCTTCGTGACTGTCGCAAACTCTATCGAGACAGTGGCAAGTGGATGGTTCGTCGTTATCCAACGCTGATTCAGGGCCAAACCCAAGACTTCGTTCAGCTGATGGACGATCTTCATCGCGGGTTGCTGATCAAGGTGTACGTCACGATCGTTCGTGCGGACGAACGTTGGAGCGTCGCGGAAAAGCGGATCGCCGGCGTGATGATCGAGTATCTTTGGAATGAGAAACTGGATAGCTCGCAGCTTCGCGACGCGGCGATGCAGCTGTTCGAACAGGCGGATCGGCTGAGCTGGGAGTCACTTGTCGCGCCCTATGTCCGCTACGAACCGCTGGCCAACGCCAAGGCTCAGGTGGAAACCGTGGTATTGCGCATGGCCAATTTGGTCGCCAAGTGTGACGGTCAAACGATGCCGGAAGAGGCCGTGGCTCTACACAGCCTGCAGCAACAGATCGACATGGCGCTAAACCCTGCCAAACCCGAATCCGTCTTGGCCCCGCTGAAGTTGACTTCGCAAGGTCCTCAGGCAACGCAATCCCAGCATGCTCAGCAACACGCCGGGCCGCCACCCGCACCGCAAGCCATGTCGGACCAGCAGCGACAGCAGCGGTTGACCGCTGCGATGGAAGAACTGGACAGCTTGATCGGTTTGAAGGAGGTTAAGCAGCGAGTACGGTCCTACGCCAACTTCTTGCGACTGCAGCGACAACGGCGAGAGAAGGGGCTTTCGACCATGCCGATCTCGCTGCACATGGCGTTTGTCGGCAATCCGGGAACCGGTAAGACAACGGTCGCCCGGATCGTGGGGCAAATTCTGGGCGCGATGGGCACGCTGCCCAGCGGCCACGTGGTGGAAACGGACCGCAGTGGCTTGGTTGCCGAATACGCCGGGCAAACCGCGGGCAAAACGAACAAGCTGTGCGACTCGGCGCTAGGCGGCGTACTATTCATCGACGAAGCCTACAGTTTGGTCGACGCGTCTGGAGATGATGCCTACGGTCGCGAGGCGATTCAAACGCTGCTGAAACGGATGGAGGACAACCGGGAACAGATGGCAGTGATCTTGGCCGGTTACAGCAACGAGATGGAGGAGTTGATCAAGTCAAACCCGGGACTGACGTCACGAATCAATACGACGATCGACTTTGAGGACTACACGGCAGCAGAGTTGGGAAGCATCTTTGAATGCCTGTGCGAGGCGAATCAATATGAACTTCCGGCGGCCGCACGACATCGTTTGCTAGTTGCCTTTGACCAGCTGTATCAGGAACGGGATCGGCATTTCGGCAATGGCCGATTGGTTCGCAACGCGTTTGAGGACACGGTTCGGCGACTAGCCGATCGGATCGCCGATGTGACCACGCTATCCGAAGCTTTGCTAACCAGTTTGAGTGAGGCCGACATTGCTATTCCGGGCCTGAACGATCGTCAGCTTACCGCACTGATGCAGCAACCACACCGACTTCGATTCACTTGCTCGGGTTGCCGACGAAAGATCATCGTCGCTCCCGAATCACTCGGTCGTGGCGTTCGCTGTGGAGCCTGCAAAAAGAAGCAGACAGCGCCGTGGGCGGAAATAGAGTGGCTGTCCACCGAAGGAAGCTAACCTCAGAACCGGTCGGTTACCACATCAGCCGACCGGCAAGTGCTACGATGGCGTGAAGCGGGATCGCGCCCTCGAAGGGAGCGTGACGGTTTCGTAGCAAAGGAGGGACAGCACGATGTCTCAATCAGACGGTTCGGGAAGAAACCTGGCGGTCAACGCCGCCTTCCTCAAGGATATCAAAGACGATAACCGTCGCCTCAAAGAGCTGCTGGACGACATCCAAGGGATCACCAATCACGCACAGGTAGCCGCCAACCACTGGCAACAGTTCGTCGACCGCCTGCAAGAACTCTGCGATCAGCTCGCCTTCCATTTCTCATTGGAAGAAGCGTACGGCTACTTCGATGAAGCGGTTGAAGTCCAGCCCCAGCAAAGCGTTTTGGCGAACCGCCTGCGCGACGAGCATCCCAAGCTGTTCGCCGAGATTCGTGACCTGGCCGACCGTGTTGGCGACATGGATCCTACCAACGAGGAGAAGGTCACCGCAGCGCTGGATCACTACGCGACCTTTTATCGACGCTTCTCGATTCACGAAGAATCGGAAGTCAAGATGATCCTTGCCTCGCTAGACGACGACATCGGCGTCGGCGACTGAATGTCGAAGGATCAAGCGTGTATGAGACGATCATGAACACACCGCTGCGTCACGCTTGCATCTTGGCATGCTTTGCAATGATGACGTCAATGGCAGCCCGCGCCGAACGTCACGCCCCAACTGAATCCCCGGATATCGTCTTGATCCTGGTCGATGACTTGGGGTGGCCGGCGATCGGTTGCTACGGCAACCGCTATGTCCCCACGCCTCACATTGATCGCTTGGCGGCGGAGGGGGTTCGCTTCACGGATGCGTACGCGGCACCACAGTGCACACCGTCGCGTGCGGCATTGCTGACAGGGCAGAACAATGCTCGCAACCGGATGTGGCACGTGATTGGGCCCTACGGCTATCCGTTTGCCAGGATGACCGAAGCGGACTATCGCGAGCAGCTGCCGCGAGA
>JBCCUO010000705.1:0-2779 GCA_039196805.1 Planctomycetota bacterium
GAGCGATAGAGATCACAACGGGTAGCTACTGATCGGCTGATCCGCTTCGCGGTGGGACTCGGCTCCGCACCACGAAGTGGTCTTTCGACCTTGACACCATTTCCGAAGGCACCTTGGATCCATGAGGCGCATCAAAAGCAGTGTTCTTAGTAAGTACTCGTACTCAGGCGTCTCGCCAGTACTCGTACTCGTACTCGATTGCAGACGTGCGACGATGAGGTCGATTAGGAGTACGACTTCGTTGAATAAGAGTACGAGCGATAGGAATCAAGCGGGCTGGCCAGCGACCGGCTGAAACGCTTCGCAGTGTAAACGAGCTCGGGACCACGGAGTGGTCATTCGACTTCGACTCTACGGGCGTTGGCTGATGCGACGATGCTGCGTCAACTGACGCAATCCCGTCTGCAACACCAAGTCGCTCTCTTCGGGAATCAAGTTGCCTTCGTCATCAGGTCTTGCAGCGATGTAGTCCGACTGCACAGGGATGTGAGGCTTCACTCCAACGCGACTGATCGGATGATCGGCGGGTGAATAGAACTTGGCCGTTGTCAGGCAAAGTCCAAACTTCGCACTTCGCATCCGAAAGATACCTTGCACACTGCCCTTGCCAAAACTGGTTTCACCGATCAGCGTGCCGCGTTTGCTATCCGAGATCGCTCCGGCAAAGATCTCGCTGGCGCTGGCACTGTCGCCATCGATCAACACGACCAGCGGAACACTCCAGGTGTTGGCACGTTTGGCCGAGTAGTCAAAGTTCTCTCGAACATTCCTGCCGCGCGTCTTGACGATGTACCCTTCGCTGATGAATCGATCCGCAACCTCGACCGCCGCAGTCAAGAGTCCGCCCGGATTGCCGCGAACATCCAAAATCAGTGATCGCATGCCCTGTCGATGTAGGCTCCAGAGGGCGGTGTCGATGTCACGCTGCGTTGTCTTCTGAAAGTTGGTCAGTCGCAGATAGCCCACGCCGTTGACCGGATCGACGATGTGAACGTTTTCCACACACGGCACTTCCACGCGTCGCCGCTGAACTTGCAAGTCTCTGGGCACGCCTTCCCGGTCGACCAGGGTCAGCGAGACGAAAGAACCCTCCGGTCCGCGAAGCAGATCGGCGGCATAGTCTGGATTGACCGCATCGGTCCGCGACGATTCAACGCGAATGATCTTTTCACCCGCCGTCATCCCTGCCTCTGCGGCGGGACCACCCGGAATGACGGCCAAAACTCGCAGCGCGTCCTCTTCAGGCTTCAGTTCGATGCCCAGGCCGACGAAGTTGCCTTCGATATTGTTGAACATCTCGTCCAACTGACTGCCCGAAAGCAGTCGTGTGTACGAGTCCAACGTAGACACCGCACCGCTCACGTACTCCAGTACCGTTGCGGTACCTGCCAAACCCAATTCCGCATGTGCCGCCGCCGCCAGGTAGGACACGTTGGACCTGAGATCGAACCGCGTCGCGGTGCTACGGTCGGCGAGCTTGCGATGGGCCGTTTGCCGGAACCGTTCGATCGCCTCAGGGGCCGTGTCGGGCAACATTCGGTTCACGAACGACTCTTCCGACAACGCGACTTCCAGCGCAGCGGTGCCGTGTAGCAGAACACGCGACCAGTCGACCGATTCCACGTAATGCGTCTCCAGGTTGGCCAAGATCTCACCGTACAGATCCAGCGCCTGACTGGTCGGCATGTCACGCACCGCCTGCAAGAAACTGTGATCGTCGTAGCGACGATTGACGTCGTAGTGCAAACGGCTGATGAGCAGCCGCTGATAGATCGATTGGCTAGCCGGATACGATCGCGTCGCGGCATCGTAGTGCTGCACCGCTTCGGCCCACGCGCGACTTGTTTCTAAGTCATAGCCTTTGTCCAACACGGCCTGCTCAGAATCGGCAGCCGCGGCAAAAGGATCAGCGGACGCCGATGGGACAGCAAGCAGCGTGACGACGACAACCACTATGGCTGCCAAGCCGCTTCGTTTTGACGTCCAGGCGCGGGGTACCCGAAGTGATAATTCCATGGGCAAAGCATCCATCACGAGCGTTCGCTGGGTAGGAAGCAAACGTGATCGATCGGTATCGGCCCAAGGAGGGTGGAAGGAGGCCGAGACAGTGCGATTCAATCACGATTGGGCGGCCGAACGAAGACGCTCTCTAACGATGGCCACGCAAACTTAGGACACAAAACCGGCCCGGTCAAAAAACCGCTCTGGCGGATCGGCCCCATAACTCGTGCCATCCGCACGAACGACCTGATGGGATCCGATCAATCGGATCACAAGGGTTGGACACAGGGACGAATCTCCCAAATGTCCGACACCGCCATCGGTCAGGCTCGACAAGACCCACCAACTGCGCGTCCATTGCGCTAGAGAGTGACGTCGGCCCAGTGCCTGGTTGGTCCAGCCCACCGCATCAGCCGACATCCTCTGGCTTGCTACTGCCAACGATAGGCAGTGTCACGTCCGCGGACAACGCTTGATTCGCGATCCGCGTTGACACCACTGACGCGGGGTTCCTACTTTCCGCGAAATCCGCGCGGACTTCCCAGGGCGCGCGGCTTTGCAACGTTGGTTTCACGCGAATGTTCCACGCCATCTTCCAGGCCCCATCCTTCGCCCAGGTCCCCGTGATCCTGATGGCTCCAAGGCAGACAGAACGACAACTTGCTAACACGATGCAACGGATGGTATCGAGCCAAGCATCCAAATGGCGACTCCTAACAATGATGATCGCGTTGTCGATCATCGTGGATTGTGGCTGCGCGATGCCCAGCTACCTGAC
>JBCCUO010000706.1:0-2766 GCA_039196805.1 Planctomycetota bacterium
CAACGCTGACTGCCAGGTCGCATTGAATAGGACCTGGACAAGAAACTCCGACGAAGGTGAGTCATTCATCGTCCTTTCTTCCGTTTGGTAGTAGAGGAGCTTTTGTTGTTCGAAAGTGACCGGCGAATCTCATCCAGTTCTTCCTTCGAGATGGCTTCGTTCTCGACAAAGTGCATCAATAGCGATCTCACATCGCCTGAGAAGAAGCGTTGGGTGAACGATTGGGTGGCCGAACGCACGCACTCTTGCTTTGAGACGCCGGCTCGATAGAGATGTTTGCTTCCATCGACCCGGACCGTGACAGCGCCTTTCTCCACGAGTCGTCTCAGCAACGTACGAATCGTGCGGTGATTCCAGTCACGGGACGCCTGCACCAGGGCAATGATTTCTCCTGCCGCCTGCTCGTCGTCTGCCCAGACGGCTTCCATGACGTCCCACTCGGCATCGGTGATCTGCAGGTTCGGTTGGCTCATTCTCTTGTTGGTTCTGTCCGTGGGTACCACGTCTGTAGTCAGTGGCCTTTCCAGGATTACCACGGATGTAGTCATGCGTCAACAGGATTCGAAATGCTTGCTCACCCGCCGCTGATCAAGTTCGTGAACGAGTTGTCAAGAAAGCGCACGTCCTCCGCTGGGAGGGCGAAAACAGCTGAAAGGACACGAGTGATCAAAGAGCAGATGCATTGACGTTTGCAAAAGTCTTTCAGATCCCAAGCCCGAACGGATCGTCCTCGTCGATCGCTGGCTTCGGTTCAGGTGGCTCGGCGGGTGTCTGCTGCAGTTCTATGGCCGATTCATCCGGCCGTTTGCTCTGCAGCCGGGCAGCTCGCAGTTGGCGGTACGAGCCACTCATTAACCGATCTTCTTTGCCTTCCCCCGCTTCGATGATGATCGCTGATTCGTCTAGCAATTGCTTCTCTTTGACGTTGATGGCGTGACAACGCGTTTGGCACAAACCGCATCCCACGCAGGCGTCCGCCAGCACCACTGGGGCCAGAAACCCGGTGCCCTCGATCGGCTGGCCCAGGTCGTCCGTTTCCACGCCGACCTGTGAGTACTCGATCGCGTGATAGCCCGCCGCGGTGCATTCCTGTACGCAAAGGTCGCAGGCCTCGCGACCAGCCAAGGGCAGGCAGGTGGTTTCGTTGACGATCGCCAAGCCCATGCGTGCGACCTTCTTTTCCACCAACGGCAACGCGCGAATGGCTCCGGTGGGACAAACCTGTCCACACGCGTTGCAGCTTGATTCGCAGCCAGCCCAATCCGCGTTGACCAAAGGTGTCCAAAGTCCTTCCAAGCCCTGCTCGAATCCTTCCGGTTGCAGCACGTTGTTGGGACACGCCTTGAAGCACTCGCCGCAGCGAATGCACATCTCCAGGAATTCCTGTTCGGGGACGCTCCCCGGCGGACGTACCGGACGAATCGCGCTGGGGTCGTCCAGCTTGGCGCCCCACGCCTTCGTTGTCGCAGCGAGCCCGATTCCACCTGCCGACGCTGCTGCGGTCCCCGCTGCCAAGGAAAGAAAGCCGCGACGTCCCAGCGATGTTTCGTTCGTGGGCGGATCGTCCAGCACTTTCAGTTCGACACGATTCCATCGCTCGACGAACTTGATCGCGTGCGTGGGGCAAACGCCACCACACGACTGGCACAAAGTGCAGTCGGTCGTTCGCGTCGTGAAGTCGGGCTTGATCGCGTCAAACGGACAGATCTCCACACACTTATTGCAGTGGATGCAAGACGATTCGACCTTGCGTTCGGTCACTCGGAATAGATTGCCAAGCGAAAACACGGCTCCACTGGGACACACATACTTGCACCAAAAACGCGGCCTCATGAATCCCAGGCTCAAAACCGCCACAAACAACGCGATCGACAGGAAGTGGCCGCTGTGCAGCGACGGAACCAAGTGCCAGCCGCGCGATAGCCCACTCTGGACTGGATCAACGATGAACAACATGGCCCGAGTGATCACCGGAATGGCCGAGACGAACCCAGAAACCAAGACTCCGCAGACGGCCGCGAGCAGCGTGCCAGCCAACAGGTAGTACTTGATGTGAACCCACCACCCTTCGTCGGGAACCCGGAAGCGAGTCGTGCGACCCGCTATCGCCCAGTCAAACAAATCGATGGTGGTTCCTAATGGGCAGACATAGCCGCAGAAACCGCGTGGGATCAGCATGCAAGCCATCAAGATTGCGGCGGCGGATACCAGGGACCAGACCCAACTCCGGGAGGCGATCGCCGTCGACAGGCTGACCAGGGGGTCGATCACCAGAAATAGCTCCGCCGGAATCACCTCTTTCGCGGCCAAGTTGTCCGCGTAATGAGACGGCCAGGCACCGGAGTCACGATCGTGCAGCTCGAATCGTTCACTTCCGACAAATAGCTCGTTCAGAACCTCCGGTGCGAGTTCTTGAATCGAACGCAACCGGACCGTTGATCGATCAGCCGCAACCACCGCAAACTCGCCCAACGACACCGACTGGGCACCCCGGGGGTGAGCCACATGAATAAAGACAGGTTGTCCCGCCACGTCCAGGAACGGGCTTTCACTGGTCCCTTCCTCGCGTGTACCCGAGAAGATTAGATCACCCGTTGTCTGGTCGACGGAACGGAAGGTCCATCCCGTGGAAATCGTAGCTGGCGGCTGAGGGCGAGCATGGTACGGCCAGCACACGTACAGAAACAGGAGCAAGAACGTTAGCAGGCAGATCGCCTGGGAAACACGCCGAAGCGGAGATGCCAGCCAGGAAAGTCCCAAGCTGCG
>JBCCUO010000707.1:0-2764 GCA_039196805.1 Planctomycetota bacterium
CAAATTTCGCTTCGGCTTCTTCGTGACCGTAATCGACCCGGAAGACTCGAGGCCATTCCGGCCACGGGTTATCGGACGCCCGCTCGGCGGGCGGCTTGGGCAACAGTTCAAAATTCACGAGGCTGCGGCAGCCGTGCCGCAAGCTGGTCGCGATGCAATCGGTGCCGGTATCACCTCCGCCGATCACGATCACATCCTTGCCTTCGGCGCTGATGAAATCGTCCGCAAGTGAATCGCCGTGGACGACCTGCTTGGTGTTGGCCGTCAGGAACTCCATTGCAAAGTAAACTCCCTTTGCATCCCGGTTCGGGATCGGTAAGTCGCGTGGCTTGGTCGCTCCACATGCCAGCAGCACCGCATCGAACTGACCTTGAAGTTCGGACGGCTCAATGTCCTTGCCAACATCGACGCCGGTCACAAACGTGATGCCTTCGGTGGTCATCTTGTCGACGCGACGCTGAACCGCGTCTTTCGACAATTTCATATTCGGGATGCCGTACTGCAGCAATCCGCCAATGCGGTCCTCGCGTTCGTAGACCGTCACGAGGTGCCCCGCTTGGTTCAGTTGGTCGGCAGCAGTCAGCCCTGCGGGACCGCTGCCCACGACCGCGACCTTCTTGCCGGTTCGTTGGTTCGGAACGTTGGGACGAATCCAACCTTCTTCCCACGCGCGATCCACGATGGCATTTTCAATGTTTTTGATCGTGACCGGCGGGTTGGTGATCCCCAGCACGCAGGCCCCCTCGCACGGCGCCGGGCAAACTCGCCCGGTGAACTCGGGGAAATTGTTCGTCTTATGAAGTCGCTCGATCGCTTCCTTCCATCGCCCGTTGTAGACCAGGTCATTCCACTCGGGGATCAGGTTGTCGATCGGACATCCGGTCCCGGACTGACAGAACGGAACGCCGCAATCCATGCACCGCGCGCCCTGTTCCTTCAGGTGGTCAATTTTATGCTGGGTGTAGATCTCGTCATAGTCGTTGACACGAACGACTGGTAGACGCCAAGGCACTTTCTTGCGATCGAACTCTTTGAATCCGGTTGGCTTACCCATGGTGTTTCCTTTGGACTGAGTTTGTTTCAGCTTGAGCTTGTCGGGGGTGATTTAGCGGTTGGCTATGCCGTGACCGCTTCCTTCTGGGTCTTCATTTCTTGTAGCACCCGTTTGTAATCAGTCGGCATGACTTTGACACACTGCGACAGGAACGTGTCCCAATCGCCAAGCGCTTGCTTTGCCATTTCGCTGCCGGTCAGTTCGTGATGACGCTGGATCAGCGACCTGACCTCGGCCTCCTCTTCGCCCGGCTCGATGCTTTCCAGCTCAACGGTTGCCAAATTGCAGTTCATGCTGAAATTACCCGCTTGATCCCAGACGTAGGCGATCCCACCTGACATGCCGGCAGCGAAGTTGCGTCCAGTCGGACCCAAGACGACCACGCGACCGCCTGTCATGTATTCGCAGCCGTGATCCCCGACGCCTTCGATCACGGTGGCCGCGCCGCTGTTGCGAACACAGAACCGCTCAGCCGCTCGGCCTCGGAAGAACGCTTCCCCTCCAGTCGCACCGTACAGGCAAACGTTCCCAACCAAGATGTTCTCCTGCGCGGAGAAACTGCTGACCGGCGGAGGTGCGATCACGATCCGCCCGCCGCTGAGACCCTTGCCCACATAATCGTTGGCGTCTCCAACCAGGTTGATCGTGATCCCATGAGCCAGGAAGGCGCCCAGGCTTTGACCCGCCGAACCACTCAGTTCTAAGCGGATCGTGTCCTCAGGCAGTCCGGCCTGGCCATGCACCTTGGCCACTTCATTGCTCAAGATCGTGCCGATGGTCCGATTGATGTTCACCACATCGGACACAATCACAACCGACTTGCCGTCATGAATGGCAGGCTGTGCCTGATCCAGCAGCGTGGTGATGTCCAATGATTTCTCAAGACCATGGTCTTGAGCTTGACTGCAGATCACGCCAACGTTCTCGTGCGGCTTCGGCGCGGGCATCAAGATCGATGTCAAATCGAGTCCATCTGCCTTCCAATGCTTGATCGCCTTGTCGGTCTTCAAGACCTCACAATGCCCGACCATTTCATCGATGGTTCGGAATCCGAGCTGGGCCATGATCCGACGAGCCTCTTCGGCCACCATGAACAGATAATTGACCACATGTTCGGGCTTGCCACTAAACTTCGCCCGCAGATCCGGATCCTGGGTCGCGATGCCCACCGGGCACGTATTCAAGTGACACTTTCTCATCATGATGCACCCGAGGGTGATCAAGGGCGCGGTGGAGAACCCAAATTCTTCCGCACCCAACAGTGCTGCGATGACAACATCACGGCCGGTCTTCAGGCCGCCGTCGGTTTGCAGGACGACCCGACTCCGTAGATCGTTCAGGACCAAGACCTGGTGGGTCTCGGCGATCCCCAGTTCCCAGGGCAGACCCGCATGCTTGATGCTGGTCAGCGGAGACGCGCCGGTACCACCCGTATCACCTGAAATCAAAATATGATCGGCATGGGCTTTGGCGACCCCCGAAGCGATCACGCCCACACCGACCTCGCTGACCAACTTGACGCTGATCCGCGCGGCGCGGTTGGCGTTCTTCAAATCGTGGATCAACTGAGCCAGGTCTTCGATCGAGTAAATATCGTGGTGCGGCGGCGGGCTAATCAGACCCACGCCCGGCGTGCTGTAGCGAATCCGAGCAATGTTTTGGTCAACCTTTTTGCCCGGCAACTCACCGCCTTCACCAGGCTTGGCACCC
>JBCCUO010000708.1:0-2764 GCA_039196805.1 Planctomycetota bacterium
ACCCGCCAGCTTACGGTCATTCTCCAGCCGGTAAGGCTTGGCGACTGGAGCGTGATCTCTGGCCCCTGCTTGAGGATTGCGTACGGTTACTGGACCCGGACCGCTACCGGTTGCTGGTCACGGGACATTCGCCCCAGGTGGATGCAGACGACGTCGTTGACTTTCTTCTGAGTCAGGACGTTTGCAGAACCTCGGTTGATCGAGGCCGCTGGAAAGTCGAGCGTGGCCGATCGGGACTGACCGATCGGTGTGGACGACGTCTGGACACGGGCTTTTATGTCCGCGTCTGCGGCTGAGGAACCTGACACCCTCACCGATGGGCACCCTCACCCACGCCGCCAGATCGGCATTTGGATCTGCGGTCCGAACGTGCCATAATCTCGGGCCAACGATCAGCGGGAGGATCGCGATTTGCCCGCGCAAGAACCCAGGGAGGGAGCCGAATGGAATCGATACTGAGACACGAACCGGAGATCGGCTTCGGGGTCGATCCGCTGAATCCCGGCACACCCCGATCGGTTGAGGTCGTTGGGGGAAAATCGCCGGACAGCTTGCGGCAGAACGTGGTTCGTCAGTGTCCACGCGTGCCGGGCGTGTACGGGATGCTCAACCCCAAGGGTGAGCTGATCTATGTTGGCAAAAGCAAGTCGTTGCGTTCACGTTTGCTTAGCTACTTTGCTGACTGCAACGCGGGGGAAAAGGGGGGCCGGATCATTGAGCAGACGCGTGCGATTCAATGGGAATCCCAACCCAGCGAGTTTGCCGCGCTGTTGCGAGAGCAGCAATTGATCCGTCGGCTATCGCCTGCGTGGAATGTCCAAGGCGTGCCGGATCGTCAACGACCGGTTTATCTCTGCCTGGCCCGACCTTCAGCGCCGCAGTTCCTGCTTGCGGCCCAACCGCCCGACAACTGCCTCGCCGCCGAAGGTCCCTTCTTTGGTGTGAAGCGGATGAACGTCGCAGTCGATGCGTTGAACAAGGTGTTCAAGTTGCGGGATTGCAGCCAGAAGCAACCCATGAACTTTGCCGACCAGATGCAGCTTTTTGACCTAGAGCATCGGCCCGGCTGCCTGCGTTACGAGGTTGGCACTTGCTTGGGGCCGTGCGCGGGCGCCTGTTCGCGTCAGGAGTACGACCAGATGGTCCACGCGGCCGAAGGTTTCCTGGACGGCTTCAATGATCAGCCAGTCGAGCAGCTGCGGGAAGCGATGATCAATGCGTCGCAGAATCACCAGTATGAATTAGCCGCGCGGGTTCGCGACACGTTGTCGGCGCTTGAGTATGTGCAACGAAAGCTGCGTTGGATGACGAAAGCACGTGACGAATACTCGTTTGTCTACTCGGTCGATGGCGTTGACGGTTGCCACCGCTGGTACCTGATCCAGAACGGCGAATTGGTCGACGTCGTCTCCGCCCCGCGCGATCGTCATGAATACCAGCAGATGCGGCCCCTCGTAAAAAGGTGGGAGCTGACGCTGCAGAGCACGCTGCAGCGCGGAGGAGGACCGTACGCTCACACCTTAGGGTTGGTCACATCGTGGTTTCGCCGTCACAAATCGCAGCGTGAGCGAACGTTCTTGCCGCAAAACGCAGGGCACCACTACGCGCAGCGACGCGTCCGAGCGTGATCGCTGATCGCCCGCAGCCCAAACATCACCATGGGTCAAGCCAAGCCCCGCATCCGCCGGCCTGTCGTGCCAGAGACGATCGATCGGAAAATCGGGTCGGCGCCGGTCATCCGGCTTCACGTTTCGATCGACAACAGCGAAACACGACTTTCGTTTCGTAAGTGGTCCCTCGGCACCCGATACGCTACTCTTGGGGCTATACTAGGGCGATCTACCTATTCTTATCAGGACACGCATGTCCGCTGACGGCAGCACGAAACCGAACTCGACCGTCTACGTAATTGACGACCATGCGACCCAGTTGCAGATGATGCGGCAACTTTGCGGCTCGGTCGGTCTGGACGTTCGGACGTACGAAACGCCCGGCGATTTTTTGGATCAGCTCCCCTGGGACGCCAGCGGATGCGTTGTGGCTGATCTGCTGATGCCAAAGATGTCCGGGCTCGAGCTCCACGAAGAACTGTCCCGTCGTGGCTTTCGACTGCCAATCATCGTGCTGACGGGTCACGCTGACGCGGCAACCTGCCGCCAAGCGTTCCACCGCGGCGTCTTTGACTTTGTGGAGAAGAGCGCCAACACGGGCGAATTGATGATCGTGATCCAGCGGGCGCTAAGGTACAACGAGCAGCAGCAGGCTGGCGATGAGGCGCGTCTGGAATCGGTGTCCCGGCTGGAGCGGGTTTCGCCACGCGAAAAAGAAGTCATGCGGTTGCTGGCCGATGGTCGACCGTTGAAAGAAATCGCCGTCGAGCTGTCGATCTCGGTGCAAACGGCTTCAAAGCACCGTGGCAAGCTGTTCGACAAGTTGGGTGTGTCCAACGAAGTCGACCTGTACAAGCTGCTAAAACAGGTCGAAGAAGATGCCAACCGAAGCCCAGATCCCAAGACGATGGCCTGATTGGCGACCGCACCGCTGAAAGCTACTTATCTTCGTCGGCCTTCTTGACCTTCTTTTTCTTCTTCAAAGAGACCTTTTGGACGCGTACCTTCGGCATGCCGATGATCGATTCGTCTTCTTTGAATTGGTCGATTTCTTTGAGCCGGGCCACGCGTTCCGCACGGGTCAAGACGTTGCGGGTCTTGATCGCACCGGCGGCCACTTTCAGGCTGCGATCCATGGTCATGGCAATGATCTC
>JBCCUO010000709.1:0-2763 GCA_039196805.1 Planctomycetota bacterium
CGCTATCGCGAAGGCCGCCAACACAATGACGGCTGTAGATACCGTTGCTTTGCGCCCGAGAGGCGTCCTTAGCGAAGTACTTCTGTGCGCCATGACCAATCTCCTTTCGAGAGTGAGGCGGTCGTCGCGCTGGCGAATCGATTCGCCGCCGCGACCGCCGACCAGTGAGAACGCAACCGTACTCTTTAGCAATCAGCTCGCTTTTTCCTGGCCTAGGGTGGAACCCACAACGATCGCATCAAAACTCCCCATAATGATTCGCCTGGGCCTTGCCCAAGTGAAGGCTAGCATCGAAGAGTTCTTCCATGGATTGGTAACTCGACTCATGGAGGTTTTTTATGCCAGCGTCGACGCTAGATCTGGTGGAGCGCTTCTCAAGCGTGGAAGACCCGCGCGTGAACCGCACCAAGCGGCACGAGCTGATTGACGTTCTGTTCATTTGCGTGGCAGGGACGATCGCCGGCTGCGACGGGCCGAGCGACATCGCCAGTTTCGCCACGACTCAGCTGGCCTGGTGTCGGAAGTTCGTCAGGCTCAACAACGGAGTCCCTTCGCACGACACGATCGGCCGCGTCATCGCGCTGATCAAGCCGGAGCAGTTCCAAAAGGCGTTTCTTGACTGGGTGGCCGCCTTGGCCGCCGGCGACAAGTCGGAGGGGCCCGACTTCGTGCCGATCGACGGCAAGACGCTGCGCGGCTCGGGAGGCGCGAAGCATTGCGACAACCCGCTGCACGTGGTCAGCGCCTGGGCGACGAAACAAGGAATGACTCTGGGGCAAGTCGCCGTCGATTCGAAATCGAATGAAATCACGGCGATTCCCAAACTGCTGGAAATGCTGGAGCTCAAGGGCGCGATTGTCAGCATCGACGCGATGGGCTGCCAGAAAGCGATCGCCAAGCAGATTATCGAAGCCGACGGCGACTACGTGTTGGCGCTGAAGGACAACCATCCCACCCTCTGCCAGGCGGTAAGCGACTTCTTCGGCGATCGCCTGGAGGATGAGGATTTTCAAGAGTACGGCTGTCGCCAGGTCGAAAAGGTGGAGAAGGCGCGCGGCAGAGTCGAAACGCGGATCTACATGGTCGCTCCGATTCCCGCTCCCCTGCGGTCGGTGACGCGGGAGTGGAAGGGGATCAAGAGCATTGGCCAAGCGATCACCATCTCCAGGGCCAAGGACGGAACGGAAACGAGCGACGTCCGATACTACCTCAACAGCATCCCCGCGAAGGTAAATCTGTTCGCCGACGCCGTCCGCGGGCATTGGGGAATCGAGAGCATGCATTGGGTTCTGGACGTCGTCTTCAACGAAGACGCCAGTCGACTTCGCAACGGCGACAGCACCCAGAACTTCGGCTTCCTCAGGAAGTTCGTCATCAGCCTCCTCAAACGCGACACTTCCAAGGGAAGTCTCAAAGGAAAACGGAAAAAGGCCGGGTGGAGCACCGCGTTCCTCGAAAAACTCCTGTTTGGATAGGATGGAAGATGCGATCGTCGTGTCCGTCGAGGGGGGGTGAATAGTCACGCGGCGAGAAGTGCATTGGATTTGGCTACTCAGATCCCTACTGTTGCCGTACAACTAATGACTCAGGTAGTCCGTTGTATAGCAGACAGAAACTGCGACCTCTGGTCTTCGGAGTCGAAGACGCGAACGGGTATCGCACAGAGACCTTTTTTTCCGAAGCTAATCTCAACGTACTCGTCACACTCCGTGACGTCTTGCACATCGCTCAACGAAAACGTCACTTCTACGCCCAGATTCCGGCACACCAGACGGTCATCGTCGACAGAAATCGACGCGATCTGTGGCAGGAGGTCTCCGTATTCACGTTTGACGTACTTGTATACCCTGTCACGTTCCAATGACCGATATGCAAGAAAGCACAACGAGGCGAGGGCCGATGAAAAGAACACCGGAAGGTACAATGCTTGCATCGACTCTGGCCATCCCTCGGCCAGCCAAACGACTCCAATAAGCCCAACACCAGTGCCGATCGCAACTAGCACACGGTATCTTCTGAACGTACGGCTTCGTAGATGGAATCGTGCACTCGGTTCGGCAATCTCACGAAGTGTCGTCTCGTATTCAATGTTCATTGCTCACCAGCAGTCACGCAGTCAGTCGTCAGCGTACGCCGCGTTCCGTGTTGCGGTCCAACTCGCCAATCGAGGAAGCGCCGACTCACATTCTTGGCGGCCTCGAACACCGTACCGAAACCGGCGAAAGAGTCGACAACCGTGGCGTTCTTGGCCGTGAGCCGTTCGATGAAGTCCTCGGCGTCGCTCTGAGGTTGCTGCCATTGATCGAATTGGTTCTCAGGCCCGCTGCTGGAAAAGCAATCCGTAGCGAAGCCGTGTTCTGGCTTGCCGAAGGCGACAACGGCACGCCACTTGCGGCCCACCCAGATACTCTCCCGTTAGCTTCACGCTGCGAACGTGGTACCAGGGCAGTCCTGACTCGTGGTGTTTGGTACTCATGTTCGTGTCCTATCAGGCAGACGACGTTGGCTCTGCGCAGTGCGGAAGCCAAGAACTCAGTTTAGCAGAATCCACCGGCTACTCGGTTGAAACCTAGCGATAGAATAGAACGGCTCGATGTCGGCCCAATGTCGTCGCTATGCCGCTGCTGTAGCGACGCGTCTGAGCGCCCGTTAGGCGATTGGACCACGGTACGATACGACCTTCGTGCTCGGTTAGTCTTTCGGACCGGCCCGCGGGAGGCGAAGAACCTCCTGTCGGGCAGCTTCGCTGTTGTAATCCCATGA
>JBCCUO010000710.1:0-2761 GCA_039196805.1 Planctomycetota bacterium
ACCGCTGACCAAGGGCAGTCCGGCGGCCGAAAGCGTCTCCGCGAGCACTCTCGCGTTGTCAATCACGGCCTGGGCGTAGTTGCGATAGTCGCCTTGCAAGGCTTCACCAAAGCACACGGCCTTCCCGGCAATGACATGCATCAAAGGTCCACCCTGCGTGCCCGGGAACACGTTTCGGTTGATCAGTTTAAGGTGGTCGTCCTTACACAAGATCAAACCGCCACGAGGGCCACGTAGCGTCTTATGGGTCGTCGTCGTGACATAGTCAGCGACCGGGACCGGACTGTTATGAATCTTTGCGGCGACGAGCCCCGCATAGTGCGCCATGTCGACCAGCAACTTTGCTCCGACGTCGTCCGCAATTTCCTTGAACCGGTCGTGCGGGATTTCGCGTGGATAAGCGCTGGCTCCAGCAACAATCAACTTGGGCTTGTTCTCGCGAGCCAATTTAGCGATCTGGTCAAAATCCAAGCGATATGTCTTCGGATCGACACCGTAGCTCAGGAAGTTGTACAGCCGACCGCTGATGTTCAGCTTCATTCCGTGGGTCAGATGACCTCCTTGGGCCAGATCCAGTCCCAGCACCGTGTCACCCACTTCCAGGCAACTCAGGTAAACGGCGGTGTTGGCCTGCGATCCGCTGTGTGGCTGCACGTTGGCCGCTTCGGCTCCGAACAGCTGTTTGGCACGATCGATCGCCAGCTTCTCGACAACATCCACGTGCTCACAGCCGCCGTAGTAGCGACGTCCGGGATATCCCTCGGCGTACTTGTTGGTCAGCACACTTCCTGCCGCCTGCATGATGGGCAGGCTGGTGTAGTTTTCGCTCGCGATCATCTCCAAGCCATCCTGCTGACGCTCGGCTTCGGATTCAATCGCCGCCCAAATTTCGGGATCTTGTTGCTGCAAGGGATTCATGCAAGGTCCGCAGTCGGAATGATGGTTGGGGCCGAAAGACGTCGGGCCGTCCTAGATTCCGGCCTGAGAAGCTTGATTGTCGACCGGGCCACGTAAACCGTCAATGTCGTGGCGCGTCCGTTTCAGGAAGGTAGATACCCCATCCCAGCGGGAATCCTCCGGGACAAGATGAAGGAAATGTTTGGCTCCCGCGGTTCGGATCGGTTAAAACGAAGTTAACGATAGACCACGGTAACCCTCTTGGTTGTCTGGGACCGCCGGAAACCGCAACGACATCGTGACGCGAGCCGTTCAGGGGTAACGTACGATTCACAACGGTGGCCTGTGTCACGGCGCCAGACAGGGTCCTTCCGGCGGGCTTCGGTCAGGGCATCCCCCTTGGCCTTTACCCCGTCAGTCTGAACCGTGCGATCGGCTCGTAGAACCACTCACCTTGATCCAGCCCACCGTGATCCCACCCCGCCCTTCATGGCACCCTCAGGTCTTTGGAATGAACAGCATTAACAACGTGCGACCGATCCCTGCAGAGCGAACGCGTCTGGCAAGCGACTTTGGCGTCAGCAAATTGGTGTCACCACGCCGCCTCAAACGCCTTTTTGCGCTGTCAGTGGTTGTCGCCACTTGGTGCGTGTTTGCCTCACCCGCTTTCGCGGTGCTGCCACCGTTCGACAAGGCCAGCGAGGGCTACACCAAGCTGAACGTCAACGACCAATCGGCGACGAAAGGGCTGTTCAACGTCTGGAAACGCGACAAGGACGCCCAGGTCTTGGTGGAGCTACCGAAGAACTTCACGACCAAACGGTACTTCATCGCGCTGACTGTCGGCAGCGGCGATCGCTACGCCGGACTGCAAGCGGGTGACCTGGTGGTTCAGTGGCGTCAGTACGATGAACGCCTGGCAATGATTGCCCCCAACTTGACGGTGCGTGCCAGCGGAGACGCCGAGGCCAAGGCGTCGGTCAAGCGACTGTTCACCGACAAAGTGATCCTGGACGTCCCAATGGTTGCCAAAGGGCCGACCGGTGGACCTGTCATCGACATGGATGCCCTGCTGGTCGGAAACGCGTCGCGTTTTTTCGGTCGTAGCGTCCGAGTGACGAATACTCGGCTGCGAAAGATTCAGTCAGTCAAGGTGTTCCCCAAGAACGTCGAAATCGCCTTCGAGATCGTGGGTCAAAACGGCCAACTTCAAACGCTGTATTACTCGTTCAGCGAAGTCCCCACGGCCAGCAGCGGATTTCGTCCTCGGAAAGCCGACGAGCGAGTCGGTTACTTCACGACCTCATTTTCCGACCTGGGGAAGTACACAGATGACGAGACTCGCGTTCGCTTCATCAACCGATGGAAACTGGAAAAGCGGGATCCAAAACTGAAGCTCAGCCCGCCAAAGGAGCCGATTCGATTCTACGTCGAACACACCGCGCCAGTCCGCTACCGTCGCTGGATCAAAGCAGGGGTCGACTACTGGAACCGCGCCTTTGAGAAGGTGGGGATCATCGATGCCATCGTGATCGAGTACCAGGACGCACAGAGTCGCGTCCACATGGAAAAGGACCCCGAGGACGTTCGCTACAACTTCATTCGCTGGTTGAACAACGACATCGGGACCGCCATCGGTCCCAGCCGAGTCCACCCCGAGACGGGGCAGATCTTGGACGCCGACATCATCCTGACTGATGGTTGGATCCGTCACTTCAACTTCAATTACCACGACCTGATGCCCAAGTTGGCAATGGAAGGCTTCGGCCCCGAAACGTTGGCTTGGTTGGGAAGCCACCCAAACTGGGACCCTCGGGTACGCCTGGCGGCGCCAGAGCAGGTCAATGCTGTCCGCAACGAGCTG
>JBCCUO010000711.1:0-2760 GCA_039196805.1 Planctomycetota bacterium
ACGAAGCGTCAGACGAATTCGTCATGCCGCGCAAGAAGCGTGAGGAAGACGAGATGGACATCACGCCGATGATCGATATCACGTTCTTGTTGCTGATCTTCTTCGTCGTCGCTTCCAAAATGGATCCGACCCAAATCGGCTCGATTCCAGAAGCAACCAATGGTCTGGCGGTCTCCGCCAAAGATTCGGCGGTGATCTTCATCGAACCGGCCGGCAAGGACAAAGCGATACTCAAGCGCCTCGATGGAAGTACCTTCAGCGAAGACGAGGAAACTCAGGCCAGCGAGATCGTCGAATACGTCGACAAGGAACTGAACGCCACGCTAGGGAAAGCCAAGAGCCACGTCATGCTGCTGGGCAACTCCGACATCAAGGTTGGTCAGGTCACTCGCGTTCAACAGATCATCGGCGATGCCTTCGATAGCCTGGACTTCACGTACATCGCCGTCAAAGAGCAATAAGCCCAGCGGGAGGTGATCATGTCGATTCAATTGGTTTGCCAACACTGCGGAGCCACACCGAAGGTCCACCAGCGCTTGGCCGGGCGAACCGTCCATTGCCCGTCCTGCGATCAGGAACTGATGGTTCCCGAACTTCAGATCGACCAAGCGGAAAGCGACGGCGACTCACTGGACGCCACAGAGGTCGTCGAAGTCGAAGCGATCCCCCAAGCAGCGACATCCCAGCCAGTCGTGGCCGAGGCAGTCGCTGTTGAGCCGGTCGCAGCTCAGCCAGTGGTTGCCGCTGCCATCATCGCGCCGACGCCGGAAAGCCTCTCAGCGGATGCCCCCGGCGATTGGGCTGATCACGATGATGACGACGAACCTCCGACGCGAAAGAAACGCGAAGACGAAGAACTCGACATGACGCCGATGGTCGACGTCACGTTTCTGCTGTTGATCTTCTTCATGGTTACCGCGTCCTTCAGCCTACAAAAATCGATCGCCATGCCGCGGCAGACCTCGGAGCTTCCCAGCCTGAACACCGAGGAAAACGAAGAGGACGAAAAGGACCCGATCGAACTGGAGATCGATGAGTTCGGCGCGTTCTTTGTCACAGCGGCGGAGTTTGAACAAGAAACACCTGGCAAACAAAACCTAGTCAATGCACTCAAGCGTGCCGTTGGCGATCGCCCCGAGAACGCTCGCTTGGACATCAAGGTTCACGAGGACGCCAAGTTGCAGGCGCTCGTTGACGGAATGGACGCTGGCACGATCGCGGGACTGACTGAAATCCAGGTCACACAAGTCGACCAATTCAACTGACCAGACGGCACGGGGCAAGACACGGCGAACGGCGCGTGCCGATTCGCATCAGGCGGGATGATGATTTTTACACCTCAACGCGATCCCAGCGACAATACTGAATAGATGCTTGCCAACGAACTGATCGATCGACTCGAGAAACGAGGTCTGCTGGACCAAGAGATCATCGAGGCGCTTCGCGAACAGCTGGATCAGGGCGCTCGGGTCACACCCGAGGCCGTCGTCAAATTACTGGTCGACAACGGCCAGCTGACGAAATTCCAAGCTTCCAAAGTGATCGGCGAACTGCGCGGCGATCAATACGACGAGGCCGATCAGGATTCGGCGGTGGATGACGTCCTGGACCTGTTAGACGGAGTCGTTCCCGAAGTCGAAGCAGTCGCTGAACCACTGGATGAGCCGGAGGCGGTGGCCGTGGCTGAACCGGTGGTCGAAGCGGCCGTCATGGCCACCCCGGTCGAAGCCGACCCGATCAGTGACGCGCCGCCACCCGGCGGACGCCCCCAACGGCGCCCCAAGCCAATAGAAACCAAGTCGGTCTGGGACTCGTTCAAGATCTACGGATTCGGTGGAATCCTGGCGATCCTGGTGCTGGTCGTAGCGGGCCTGGCCTGGATCCTTGCCTCAGAAAACGCAGACGATTTCATCGCCCGCGCGGACAAGCTGTACGACAACCAAAACTACGAACCGGCCCAAGAACAATACCAGAATTTCTTGGAGCAGTACGGCCGCGGAAATCAGTACTCCAGCCGCGCCCGCACGCGTGTCGTCATGACGCAGTTGTATCGAGCCGAGAGGGTGCCCGATCCAACCAAAGCGATGGAGTTGGCCAAGGCCAAGCTTCCCGAAATTGAAGACGAGCCGGGGCTGGATAGCGAGGAGCGAAACAACCTGGCGGGTCTACTGGTCAAGATCGCGGAGAACATCGCTAACGCGGCGTCGCAAGCGTCTGAAACCACCGAGAAACAACGACTGCTTGAGAAGCTGGACCAGCAGATCGAGCTGACCGAAAACCCGACCTACGTGACCAGTGGTTCGCGAACCGCTCTAAGCGGCAAGTTCTTGAAGGTGGCCGAGGACCGCGCACGCGTCAAACGGGACATCGACCGCAATCTAAGGCTGGACGCGGCCGTTTCGCAGATGAAAGCATCTCTCTCGAAACAACAAACCAAAGACTCTTACGACACGCGAAAGGAACTGCTTCGAGACTTCCCCGAGCTGGAAACCAACGACCGATTGGTCAAGTTGATCCAGGAGGCCAGCGGCATTCAGCAGAAGCTTGTCAAACCGGCCACCAAGTTGCCACAGTTGCTGGAACCATCCCAGCAGGAGCAGCAGGAAAAGTCGATCGTGCTGACCACGTTGGAAGGCGACCCAGTGCCGGGTGCCGAGGGCGAGATTCTGTACCTGCGAGCCGGCGGATCGGTCCTGGCGTTCGATGTGTCCAATGGCAAGCTCCTGTGGCGGCGGTTCGTCGGCTTCGGAGATGACTACG
>JBCCUO010000712.1:0-2756 GCA_039196805.1 Planctomycetota bacterium
GTTTTCGCCAAGAACCCCGGCACGACTCAGGTCAACCTGTGGGACTCCAACAAGCAGCTCTACACGGTCGATGTGACCGTGTTGGCTGACGCTCGAGAAATCGAGGGCATTCTTGCGAACCAGCTTCCGCTCGCGTCTTTGAAAGTGCTGCCGCTCAGTAACAGTGCGATCATCTCGGGGCACGTTACCAACGTGGATGACGTCGACCGTGCCGTCGCCATCGTCGAACAGTTCTTCACGACTGTCGTCAACAACATCAAAGTCGTCGGCGTTCAGCAGGTGTTGCTGCACACACGAATCATGGAAGTCTCGCGCACGAAGCTTCGCGACTTGGGTGTCGACCTGGCATTTCAGGAGAGTCGCTTCACGATTCTGAACGGCCCCGGTGACCTGCTCTCGGTCGTCTCCGGGACAACCGATGGTTTCCTGCCGCAGACCGGTGTGGATCCGACCAACCTGCGGATCAACACGGGCGGATTCGAAGGCATGATTCGCGCCCTGTACAAGCAGAACTTGGTGAAGCTGTTGGCCGAGCCGACGGTCGTGGCCACTCATGGTCGACCGGCTCGATTCACCGTCGGCGGTCGCATCCCCTATACGATTCCATCAGGTAACGGGACCGTTTCGGTGCAATACGAAGACTATGGCACCACGGTGGACTTCCTGCCCTTCGTCGTCGGCCCCGGTCGAATTCGCTTGGAAGTGCGGCCCGAAGTGAGCGAAGTCGACGAGTCGCGATCGCTGGTGCTGCAGGGGACCAACGTGACGGCATTCACGACCCGCTACGTTGAAACCGCCGTCGAACTGCAGGCCGGGCAAACGTTCGCGCTTGCCGGTTTGCTGCAGAGTCGAACCGAAAGCGAATTGCAGTCAACGCCGCTGCTGGGCTCCATCCCGATCATCGGCGCGGCCTTCCGACGCGTGAAGGAGTCCAAGAACGACATCGAGCTGTTGATGACGATCACGCCCGAGTTGGTCGATGCGATGGATCCGCACGAGGTTCCCCCGGGCGGCCCAGGCTTGAATTCTCAGTCGCCTGACGACCACGACTTGTACATGAACGGACACATCGAGGTGCCACGCACCGATGGCTACTGTGGCGAAACGGCCGGCTTGCCCGCGATGATCAACGACCCCAGCTGCTTGCCGGCCGAGTCGTATCCCGCCGGGACATTCCCAACGCAAGTACCGGGGATGCCGATGAACGGCATCATCACTCAGGGTGGAGTCTCGTCCGGCGTGGCGATGCCTCCCGGAGCTGTGACACCGGGCACCGATCCGATGGTCGTTGGCGAAGGCGTGATTCTGTCCCAGCCTCGATAGCCCCACACGGATCACAACATGAGCAATGTTCTAAGACTGGCGCTGGTTGATCCCAACGACGGCTCTCGCGAAAGCCTGAAGTCGATGCTGTTGGCGATGGACACTGTGTGGCTGGAGGCTGACTGTTCGCGATACGAGTTCTTTCCGGATATCGTGGAACAGACGACGCCCGACGTCAGTGTGATTGCCTTGGATGCCGATGAGGCCAAGGCGATTGATCTGATCCAAACCGTGATCACCACCTGTCCAGACACAGCCGTGCTGGCGGCAAGCGAGAGCACCGACGGCCAGTTGATCCTCCGCGCGATTCGATCAGGTGCCCGTGAGTTCTTAACGCTGCCACTGACGAGTGAAGACCTGGGGGCGGCGCTGGATCGTGTCAGCCAGCAAAAGTTTGGCAGCTCCGATCGGGGTAACCGAGCCTGCGAAGTGATCGCTGTCGTGGGTGCGACCGGCGGCGTGGGTACCACCAGTACCGCCGTCAACTTGGGCTGCGTCTTGGCGGAGGATACGCACAACAGCGTAGCCCTGATCGACATGGACTTGGCGCTGGGTGATGCCGACGTGTTTCTCGATGCGATCCCCGAGTACACGCTGGCCGATGTCGTCCAAAACATCTCACGTCTCGACATCCAGCTGCTCAAGCGATCTCTGACGAAGCACGCCAGTGGGTTGTACCTGCTGCCCCGTCCGGTCGAACTGCGCGATACGATCGCAATCAACGACGAGAGCGTACGAAAGGTCATCGGGCTGCTCAAAGCGTCTTTCACGCACCTGATCATCGATCTCTCCAAGACGTACAGCGCCATCGACATGGCTGCGATCGAATCGGCAAGCCGAGTGATCCTGGTCACCCAGCTGGATCTGCCCTGCTTGCGGAACGTCGTGCGACTGATGATGAGCTTCGAAGAGACCGAAGGACTGCACGAGAAGGTGGAGATCGTTGTCAATCGCGCCGGGTTGGACAGCGGCCAGATCAGCCTCAAAAAGGCCAAGGAAACACTCGGGCGCGAAGTCTTCGCCCTGCTTCCCAACGACTACCGCACGATGGTCGAAGTCCGCAACAACGGCGTGCCCCTCATCACGCAAGCCCCCAAAGCGGCCATCACCCAGGCGATTCGCGACATGGCCTCCAAGCTCAGCGGCCCGATCGAACCGAGCGAAGATGGCGACGACGCCAAGCCATCAGAAAGCAAGTGGAAGAAATTCTGGCCGGGCACCGCCAAGTCCTAAGTTACTTAGCGGTATCGCGGTCCAAGATCGCCCACGTGATGGCGCCGGCAGCGACAGTTTAGGAGCGAATCAGGCTTCTCGAACGCAGGCCTTGGCCTTCGTGCTCAGCGTAGCGGTGCTCGTGCTCAGTGAAACGGTGCTCGTCATCGAACGCATCGCGCAACCCATCAGTCGGTGGAGAGTGTAACAGTCCCCCGACA
>JBCCUO010000713.1:0-2754 GCA_039196805.1 Planctomycetota bacterium
ACTCGTACTCAGGGCGCAGCCCGGTACTCGTACTCCTACTCGAATCGGGACTCGTTGCATCCGATCGATGTCAAACAACGTGCCGTGTTGTGCGCCATGACCGCTGTCGATCGAGTACGCGTACCGCTTCGCTGAGTACCAGCAGGAGTGGCGAGTGCGGTGGGGAGTACGCATTGTTGCCAACCGGGTATGCTGAGCATGGCGATGATACGAACCAGCCACAAATACTGAACGCGAACGAGAGCATGACTGAACTGCCGCTTGAAGTGGACGTGCATCACGTCCAAAAACTGCTTTCGAGCAATGAAGACTTTCTGTTGCTGGATGTCCGCGAGGAGAACGAATACGCGGTCGCCATGATCGACGGTTCGACGTTGCTTCCCATGAGCCAGATTCGTGATCGGCTCTCCGAACTGGAGCCGCATCGCGAGAAGCTGATTGTGGTGCATTGCCACCACGGCGGTCGCAGCATGCAGGTCACCCAGGCGCTTCGCTCGCAGGGCTTCACTCAAGTACAAAACATGGCCGGCGGCATCGACGATTGGAGCCAACAGATCGACCCAACCGTCCCACGCTACTAGGAACGGGCAGCCTTACGACTTGCGAGTGACGGATTCGGCGTCGATGGTGAAACCCTCCTGAAATCGTTCCGGCCTCGACGTGCCAGTGGTTTCGGTATGAAAGTCGTACGTCTGAACCTGGACGCGACCGGCCCAGCGTTTCATCAGCGTGCGGCGAACCAGTCCACGGCCAAAGGGCGTCAGCAGCAGGAAGCCAACGCCGTCCGTCAACAGACCAGGGGTCAACAGCAGGGCGGCTGCAAAAACGACCATCAGACCGTCTTGGATCTCCTTGCTGGGCATCCGGCCCTCGGCCAAGGCTTCTCGGAACCGCGTCCACGCCAAGACCCCTTCGCGGCGAGCCAAGATCGAGCCGATGACTCCGGTAATGATGACGACCGCGAACGTCGTCAGGGCGCTGGTGACCTGCGCCAGCTGCAGCAACAGGTACAGCTCGATCAGGGGCACCACGATGAACGCGATCAGCAGTCGTAGAAGCATCGGTCCGAGTCCCGTATGAGCCGTCAATCGCCATCCTGACAGGTACGCATCTCCTATCAGTCGATGAGGTGCAGCTTTCGTGCCATTCGCCTCTGGGACTGATCAATGCGATGAAGGTGCCTGATCAAGCGATTGAATGGCGAGTCCTCGCGCGAAAGCTGCAACTCCAGCGATGCCGGCAATCACCGTCAGGCCGAAAAGTTCAAAAAGGACGACCGTGGCGGTGACCAAGTCGGGGACCGCCAAGCTCTCGGCGATTCGGCCGGTGATTGGAACCAGCACGGTTGCGGAGAAGAAAAACGCCATGCAGGCAAAACCGAAGCCGGACATCGCAGCGCCAAACTTCTGCAGCGGGGTGGTCGGATCGTCGGTCGCATTTATTTCGGCGTTCATCGTTGTCCTTGAGGTGACTGGGGGATGTGATGGTCACGAAGTGATTCGTCTCGATCAGAGCGATCTTGGGTCCGCGAGATCAAGTCCATTGGCGGCACATAATGCTCGTTCCGGTGCTGGTCGCTGCCAGCTGCTGTCCCCACCGGGCAACCCCGGTGGAAAGTTGTGAGATTCGGGTAACCGGGCTCTAGCGCGTGGCGGCCGATTGTAGGACGATTAACTCTGATCAGCCGCCGTGCGCTAGCGAGCGTCCGGCTAAGGAAATCGAGCGACGGGAGAGCGGTGGCGGCATGTGTTCCTTTCCGTCGTGCTCCTGCTCAGTCGCTTCGAAGGTGCTCGTAATCGAGAACGTCCGGTTGACGCTCCTCTCAAGGCAGTTTCACGATTCGCGAATCGATGACGAGCACGAGCGCCGCAGTGCTGAGCACGAGCACGGGACTTGCGAAACATGAGATCACCTAAGCAGGACGCTCTCGCTAGCACCCGGTTCCAACGCGTCTGTCAGTTCAGCAGATTGATCGCTTCAACCAAGCTTGACCAGGTATGCCCGATAGAAAGGTGTTTGTTTAGAGCAGCGTCCCATCGCATTTGGCTCAGCGAAGCTAGAAAGTCATCCCGCACCCGGATTCTTGTGGCACTCGCGGTTTGACGGTCTACTCTGACGCGTAATCTGGTCACAACGCTCCTCCCCTCGTTTGAAGCGACCGCGATGCAGGTCCGAAAAGCGGTGATCACCGCCGCCGCCCCCGCTCAAAACACCCTTCCGCTTCAACGTCTCGTCGATCGCAATGGCGTCGAAAAAACGGCTCTGCAGCTGGTCGTCGAGGAGACCCTTTCGGCGGGCGTCGAACAGATCTGCGTCGTCATTCAGCCGGGCGACGCCGCCAGCTACGAACGTGCGGCAGGCGATGCGATTGGCAGCCTTCAGTTTGTCGAGCAACCTCGGCCGCTCGGCTACGCGGACGCCATCCATCGTGCCAAGGCGTTCACCGATGACCAACCCTTTCTGCATTTGGTCGGTGACCATCTCTATCTCAGCGACATCGAACGTTCGTGCGCCAAGCAGCTCATTGCGGTCGCCGAGGAATTCGGCTGCCCGGTTTCCGCGGTCCAGTCGACTCGCGAAAACCGACTGCCCTACTTTGGGATCATCGCGGGAACCCATGTCGCCCGACACGAACGTGTCTACGAAGTCAACCGCGTGGTCGAAAAGCCCACTCCCACCTTGGCCGAGCAAGAGCTACTGACACCGGGCTTGCGAAGCGGCCACTACCTGGGCTTCTTCGGCATGCACGTCCTG
>JBCCUO010000714.1:0-2750 GCA_039196805.1 Planctomycetota bacterium
CCACGTCCTGATGGCCGACGCTTCGGTTCAGTTCATCACTGAGCAGGTCGACACCGGTGACACGACTCAGCCGATGGTCTACACGAAGCCCCAAGGCGAGCCAAACCGACCGGGTGCGGAAAGCCCCTACGGTGTTTGGGGTGCCATGGGCACAATTGGTCAGCGGGAAACCAAGACTGCGATCGAAGAGTAATCTTCAACTCTCGGTCGCTTGCGACCGTTACTGGTAATAGAACCCGGCGTTCCACAGGGGACGCCGGGTTTTCTTTTTGGCTAGCGAATATATCGAGCGTCACTTCGTTGTTTTCGTCGAAGCGTTATCAATGCGACGGATCAGCGCATCCCAATGCGATGCGTCAGCAAAGAACTTGGACACAGTCACAGGAGCAACCGTGGCCTTCCTTTTCAATAGGGAGAGTCGCGTTCGGCGGCCGGGAGAATTCACGTTTGCTTTGCTTCGTGGGGGTGTCGCGGATTACTCGGCGTTGGTCGTGTTCGCCGTTCATTCGGATCGACCACGATCGGGCGCCTTGGCCCCCGCGTGCAATCCTAACGACGGGGAGTTACGACCGACTCGGCTAGGAATTACGATTCCCAAGCGGACAGGAAACGCTGTGCTACGAAACCGCTGGAAGCGTCTGATCCGCGAAGCTTTTCGCACGCAGCCCGATCGGTTTCCGGGCGGCTACGATCTGATTGTGCGACCAAAAAAGGGAGCCAATCCTGAGTGGAAGACAATCCGACGCTCGCTTCCAAAGCTGGCGTGCAAGGCAATCAAGCGGCTGGAACGAACTGCCTGAATGTACGACACGATCATCATTGGCGCGGGGATGAGCGGCTTGGCAGCCGGAATCCGTTTGGCTCACTTTGACCAGCGGGTGTGCATCCTCGAAAAACACTACACCATCGGTGGGCTGAACTCGTTCTACCGCTTAGGTGGCCGAGACTACGACGTCGGTCTTCACGCGGTCACCAACTATGCCACCAAGGGTGACAAGAAGGGTCCGCTAGGCAAGCTGCTGCGTCAGTTGCGATTTCGCTGGGAAGACTTCCCGCTTGCCGAACAGGTCGGTTCGTCCATTCGCTTTCCCGGTATCTCTCTGGACTTCACCAACGACGTCGCGCTGCTGGAGTCAGAGATCGCGCAGCACTTTCCCGACCAAATCGACGGATTCCGAACGCTATGCGGATCGCTGTTAGATTACAGCGACATGGATGGCGACCATCCCAACTTCATGCGATCTGCTCGAGAAGTCATGGCCGAGTCGATCAGCGATCCATTGCTAATCGAGATGATCCTGTGCCCTCTGATGTGGTACGGGAACGCCCGCGAACATGACATGGATTTTGGCCAGTTCTGCATCATGTTCCGTGCCTGCTACCTGGAAGGCTTTGGACGTCCGTTCAAGGGCGTGCGATTGATCTTGAAAAACTTGGTTCGAAAGTTTCGCGGATTGGGCGGTGAACTGAAACTGCGAAGCGGTGTGAGTCGGATCTGCGTGGAAGACGGGCAGGCGGTTGGAGTCGTCCTGGACGATGGCACAGAGATTCAAGGCAAACGCATCCTGTCGTCGGCCGGCAACGTGGAAACGATGCGGATGTGCGACGACATCACCGAATTCGATGTGGCCCGTGCCGGGCAGTTATCGTTCATCGAATCAATCAGCATCCTGGACCGTCAACCCAGCGAAATTGGCTTCGATCGAACCATTGTGTTCTACAACGACAGCGAACGGTTTCATTGGCAGCGCCCAGACGATCGGCTCTGCGACACTCGCACCGGCGTCATCTGCTCGCCGAACAACTACTTGTACGATCCCGATGCCGGCCAGCTACCCGACGGCGTGGTGCGGATCACAACAATTGCCAACCATGATCTTTGGTGCGAACTGCCGGACGGCAAGTACGAAGCCGCCAAAGTCGCTCAGTATGACGCTGCGATCGAATCGGCAGTGCGGTTCATGCCCGATTTCAGACGCCACGTGGTCGATACCGATGTGTTCACACCCAAGACAATTCGCCGTTTCACTTGGCACGACAATGGGGCCGTGTACGGAGCGCCGGACAAACAGTTGGACGGAACCACCCATCTGAACAACGTCTTTTTGTGTGGCACCGATCAAGGATTCGTCGGGATCGTCGGGGCGATCGTCAGTGGGATCAGCATGGCCAATCGACACTGTCTTCCGCGATAGCTGTCTGCCGCAACAAAAGTGCTACGCCATGCGGCCAACGGTTTGACCGGTTAACGATGCGATGGTGATCGCGACCGCGGCGCTTGCCATCGGCGTGCTCATGCTGGGTAGCGAGTCGCCAGACCTTGCCACCTGGGCCGGCGTCAGGGGAAGGTGGATAAACGTGCTCTTGGTGCCCATGCCAAACGATGCCGAGTAGTGCTGGCTCAGGTACAACGCCGCGTTGCAGAGGTAGGTTCCTGCGTGATGAGAGATCTGAGTGGGGATACCGCTCTCGGTCAACGCCTCCATCATCGGCGCCAGGTTAACGCCGCAGCGATATGCTGGCGGCGCGCCGGCAATCAATTCACTGCCATCGCTACGGACATTCAATGCAACCGATTCCAACTTGATCACCGGTTGACCAGGAGCCTGACCCAAATGGATGGCGAAATCGTATTCGCCCTGAAGATCTGAACGAAGCTTCTGGCTCATGGAGCTCAAGTCGACCGGATATCGACGCGTGACCAGATCGATCGCCCCGTCATACCAGCTGGTCAAATCGATCAGCGCGTC
>JBCCUO010000715.1:0-2747 GCA_039196805.1 Planctomycetota bacterium
CGCAGCGGACGACGACGGCGTGGGTAACGCTTGCTCTGATGCGACATGGCGCGATCGACTTTGACATTCAGTCTGCCCTTCGTTTCGTCGATGATGGAGATCCGGCAGAGTCGACCGAATGGCTGGCGGTTCGGCTCCTGCTGGAAGCGGAACGCATTCATGCACCCGGCGCTACGGTGGAGCCGAATACAAGTGCCATGTCCCGTCGCGTCAAGGACCTGACCGACCACCAGAATCAAGATGGCGGATGGGGTTGGCGGGTCGGTCAACCAAGCGACGCGTTGGCGACCGGCATGGCCCTGTACGCGCTTGCGCAGACACATCCGGCACAACAGCCCACGATCAACCAGGCAATTGCCTACTTGGATTCGACCCAACAACCGAGCGGAAGCTGGCAAGTTCCCGGAACCAAACGATCTGCCAAGGGAAAACCCACAGCGACGTCGAATTACTGGGGAACGGCCTGGGCAACGGTAGGCCTGCTCTCTCACGACCAGTCGGATTGACTGATTCGGCGTAACGGCTCAGCATCGATTCCACTCTCAACTCGTGTTGCCTGGAACTCGATGAATGCCCGACCTGCGCGAACAAATCGATCAGATCTACCAAGTCGAATCGCGCCGGGTCTTTGCTTCTCTGGTGCGAACCCTGGGTGACTTTGACTTGGCGGAAGAGGCACTTCACGAAGCCTTTGCCGCCGCCATGCAGCAGTGGGATCGCGATGGCATCCCCGACAACCCAACGGCCTGGTTGGTCTCGACCGGACGATTCAAAGCGATCGATCTGATTCGGCGAAGGTCGCATTTCCAGCATCTCCAACCTCATCTGCTACGCCTTCGTCAACAGGTCGCGGACGCGAATCAGGCCAAGGCAGCACAAGACATTGAAGACGATCGCCTGCGACTGATCTTCACGTGCTGCCACCCCGCGATCGATCCGAAGATTCAATTGCCGCTCACATTGCGTGAGGTTTGCGGACTGACGACCGAGGAGATTGCAGCCGCGTTCTTGACCACGTCCACGGCAATGGCGCAGCGTCTGGTACGTGGGAAAGCCAAGATTCGCGACGCGGGCATTCCCTTCACACTCCCGTCAGTCGCCGACCTTCCCGAGCGACTCGATGCAGTGTCGTCGGTCATCTACCTCGTATTCAACGAAGGGTACTCGGCATCCGCGGGACCCGAATTAGTGCGCACCGATCTATCGGGTGAAGCAATCCGTCTGGGGCGGCTGCTTCATTCGCTGTTGCCCGATCCCGAGGTTGGCGGGCTATTGGCGCTGATGCTCCTGCATGAGTCCCGTCGCGAAACACGACTGTCTGGTGACGGCGACATCATCCTGCTGGAGGAACAAGACCGAACTCAGTGGAACGTTCAATTCATCGACGAGGGTCGGCACTTGGTCGAACAATCGTTGGCGTCCGGTCGGTTCGGTCGCTACACGATTCAAGCTGCCATCTCAGCCGTCCATGCCCAGGCTAAATCGGCGAGTGAGACGAACTGGGACCGAATCGTTTCGCTCTATCACGTCCTGATGCTGGTGGGGCCGTCGGCGGTGGTCGAGTTGAACCATGCCGTGGCCATCGCGATGCGAGATGGCCCCGAAGTCGGTCTGCAGCGGATCGAAGCGATTCTTCAGCGAGGTGAACTCCGCGACTATCACTTGGCCCACGCCGCGCAAGGGGACTTGCATCGCCGATTGAATCAATTCGCCGACGCCAATCAAGCCTATGGCCGCGCACTGGAGTTAGTCCGCTCTGAACCTGAACGCCGCTTCCTACAGCGGCGCCTGCAAGAAATAGAACATAAAAGTTGACCGAATGTCGATTCGCTCCGCTTCGATTCGACAGACCCATAGAAATCGCAAGCAAGCGCTTGGAGTCTGCACAAAGAGTCGACTCATCGGCCAAGCCGGCGTTCCTCTTGCGTACACCCGACACCCCAGGAGAATGCCAAGTGAACTCGGCAACAATGAGTCCCGACGAGAAGACGCTCCAGAACATGCTAACAGATTGGTCGAAAGCACTCGAAGCGGGAGACCTTGATGCGATGCTTTCTGACTACGCTGCGGACGTTGTCCTCTTCGACGCTTGCCCACCTTACAAGACCGAAGGGATTGACGCTGTGCGCAAGGTCTGGGAACACTGCTTACCCTATTTTCCCGAAAACTTTCGGTCGGAGCATCGTGATTTAGAGTTTCACGTTGATGGGAAAGTAGCGATGGTCCACGGAGTCCATCACTTCGTCACCGAACCGGCAGATCACCCCTGTGGCATGACTTGGATGCGAGTCACGATTGGCTACCGAAAGATCGAGGGACAGTGGAAGGTGATGCACGAACACATATCGATTCCCTTCAACCCGATGACACAAGAAGCCTGTTACATCAAAGACCCGGATCATTTGGCGATGCCCAACGACGAGTGCAACTAAGACAACCATGAAATACATGTTGCTGATTTACAGCGCCGAAGACGGTTGGACCGAGCAGGAACGTACAGAGTGCATGGTTGAATCGATGGGAATCTGCGACCAACTGGCCGATCAAGGTAAGCTGATCGACGCCAGTCCATTGCATCCAGTCACGACGGCAACTTGCGTGCGGGTTCATAACGGAGAGCGAGAAATCACGGACGGTCCCTTTGCGGAAACGACAGAACAGCTTGGCGGGTACTACCTGATTGATGTCGTCGATCTGGATGAAGCCATTCATATTGCGAGTCAACTTCCGCCCGCCAAGAAAGGCAC
>JBCCUO010000716.1:0-2745 GCA_039196805.1 Planctomycetota bacterium
CACCCGAAGGGCCGTTCCGGCTATCGGTGCCTGACCCCTTTTCCCCGCGCGTCGTCATCTCGCGACGGTTGCCTGGATAAAGCCGAACGGTTCATCGGTGACCACGAAAACTTCGTTATCGTTGCTGTGATCAAACGGCTGTAGGTTTGCCAAGATGTGGTGCTTGTTTGGCATCGTCAGGGTGATCGATGCCGCATCCCGGCAAGATTCCAGCGCGGCCTTCCCCATCAACATCAATGTTTCTTGGACGCTGCGACTGTAGTGGTCGATGAACCGACTCAACATGGCGGATCGCACCGATCGTCTGGCCGCGTGAGGGTCTTGTGGAACCGAGTCGTATTCCCAACTCGCCGTCACCGAGGTGGCAAAAATGCGATCATCGGTATCCGGCAGCGTGCGATACTTGTCGCGATGAAAGTTGGCAAACCCGCTTTGTGTGGTCTTTGCAATGACCAAATCTCGTAGTCCCGCTGTCACCCGCGTCGCCTGTCCACGACGGGCAACCACAGTTGCCGTAGGTAACTCCGCATCGTTGCCGGTGAACGCGTGGGGACATTCAAGCAGTCGAGCCCACTGTTTCTGAACCAGTGTGACCGTGGCAAGCGTCAGATGGTCGTACGTCTTTAGAAAATGCTCCGCTACAGTGACGCCAAAGGACTCGATCGAATCAAACGGATCCTCTTTGGCCAACACATAGATGGTGTTTTTGCAGGTATCGGTGGCGACGACGCTGGAATTGTCACCCTGCAGATAGGCCGCCTCCAGTTCTCCCTCCAGCACCACGTCGATCGTGGCTTCAACTAACTCGTGCTTGGAAGGGTCACCAGTGTCGCGTTTGATCTTGCTGACCCGAACGCGGTGCTTCCCATAGGTGTTGTGAACCAATTGAACGTTCATGCGAGCTTGTTCCCACTAGAGCTTCCTGGTTGAATGGCCACGTGGCTGCGGTGACTTGACTTCACAACCTAGCAGAGCCAGCCGTCATGGCGAGCCGACTTGTCTTTCGATCTCAACGCGTCCAACTTCCCGGCGGTCCGCGTGCGGCCGATGTCGTCGTGGAAGACGGTGTGATCACAGAAACCCTTCACCACGGCGCGAAGGCCGACGACACCCCGGTAAAGGAATTCGGCAACCTGATTCTGGCTCCCGGATTAGTCGACACACACGTCCATCTGAACGACCCGGGGCGTGCCGATTGGGAAGGTTTTGAAACAGGGACGCGTGCCGCAAAGGCGGGCGGCATCACAACGATCGTGGACATGCCGCTGAATTCCACACCGGTGACGACCACCGTCGATGCACTCCAAGCGAAACGGTCAAGCGCAGGTGGACGAATCCACGTCGACGTCGGTTTTCACGCCGGTGTGATTCCCGACAACACGGCGCTGGTCGGCGACGTGATCGAAGCGGGCGCCGTCGCCGCGAAAGCCTTCATGTGTCACAGCGGCATCCATGAGTTCCCCGACGTGGGTGAATCGGACCTGCGCCTCGCGATGAACGAACTGGCACGCCGGAACGTGCCCCTCTTGGCACACGCCGAACGGATTCATCCCGTCGACCCAATGACCAATCCCACCAGTTATCGGCAATATCTTCAAACCCGCCCGGCGTCGTTCGAAAGTGATGCGATCCGCCTGTTGATCGAGTTGTGCGAACAGACTGGCTGCCGGACCCACATTGTTCATCTGGCGGATTCCGGTTGCCTACCGATGATCGCACAGGCCAAAGCACGCGGTCTTCCCCTGACGGCGGAAACGTGCCCGCACTACTTGTTCTTTGCAGCCGAAGACATTGCCGACGGCAGGACCGACTTCAAGTGCGCCCCCCCCATTCGAGAAGCATTCCATCGCGAGCGGTTGTGGCAAGGTCTGATCGATGGAACGCTGGACCTGATCGTCAGCGATCATTCGCCGTGCCCACCGGAGATGAAGCGGATTAGGGAAGGACGATTCGACACAGCTTGGGGAGGCATCAGTTCTCTACAGCTGGGGCTGTCGATCATTTGGACCCAGGCGCATCAACGCGGCATCGCCTTCGATCGGATCGTGGACTGGATGTCTCGGCAACCAGCTGAACTGCTGGGGCTGGAATCGGGGATCAAGGTCGGCCACCAAGCCAACCTATTCGTGTTTGACCCCGATGCCACTTGGGTGGTGGATCAAAACCAACTTCATCATCGTCATGCATTGACGCCCTACCACGGACACGAACTCCGCGGTTTGGTCAAGCACACGTTCCTTCGCGGTGTCGACAGCGATGAACCAAGGGGGCAAATGCTTTGACTCACGGCATTGAAGATCCGACGGCAGCGGAAGGTGTCGCCAGGCTCAATCGACTCAGCCTGCCCGACGCCCAACAGGCGCTGAAGGGCTGCTGCGGAGCGCAGGCTTGGTGGCAAGCGATGGCAAACGCCAGACCCTTCCACGCGCCCGCCAAGCTTCACGAACAGGCGGATCTGGAGTTTGAAGCCCTTTCGACCAAGGACTGGATCGAAGCCTTTACCTGTCACCCCAGAATCGGTGACCTGAACTCACTGAAGATGAAGTTTACAGGCAATCAAAAGTGGTCCGGCAGCGAACAATCGGGAGTCTCGCTGGCAGATGATGACATCATCGCCAGACTTGCTGAAGGCAATCAGCGCTACGAGGCACAGTTCGGCTACCTGTTTATCGTTTGCGCGACGGGGAAGTCAGCCAAGGAGATGCTGACCTTGCTTGACCAGCGTCTGAAGCATTCGCCCGAAGC
>JBCCUO010000717.1:0-2744 GCA_039196805.1 Planctomycetota bacterium
CGGAAAGATACCGCCAGATTGGCGGCGGCTGTACCCATTGGGGCACGATTCCCAGCAAGGCGCTGCGGTACTCCGTGACCAGCACCATGAAGGCGCTCAAGAACCCCACCCTCCGCGAAATGGGCGTTCATGTCTCGCCTTCGATGGCTCAACTACGACGTGGCACCGAGGCGATCATTTCGCGACAGGTCACGATGCGTCAGTCGTTTTACGATCGAAATGACGTGCCGATCTTCTATGGGCAGGCGAGATTTCTGGACGCCAACACGGTCTCGGTCGACGGTGGCGAACCGATTCGCGCCCGACATTTCGTCTTGGCCACCGGCTCACGTCCGTTTCGTCCCGAGGGAGTCGACTTTTCTCATCCGCGGATCTTTGACAGCGACACGATCTTGGACCTGGAGGACAAGCCCGGGTCGATCACGGTCTACGGCGCCGGCGTCATTGGAACCGAGTATGCATCGATGTTTCGCAACCTGGGGATCAAGGTCAACTTGATCAACACGCGAAGCCAGCTGCTGGAGTTCCTGGACGACGAGATTATCGACGCGCTGTCGTATCATTTGCGGGATCAGGGCGTGATCATTCGCCACAATGAATCGATGGATCACATCGAAGGCACCGATGACGGCGTGATTCTGCACCTGAAGAGCGGAAAACGCTTGAAAACAGATATCCTCCTGTGGGCCAATGGGCGTCAGGGGAACACCGAAGACCTTGGTTTGGACTGCATCCCGCTGGAGGCAAACCGCCGCGGGCAGGTCGCCGTCGACGAGCAGTTTCAAACCAGCGTCCCGCATATCTACGCCGTCGGTGATGTGATCGGCGTGCCGTCGCTGGCGAGTGCGGCGTACACGCAGGGCAGGGCGGCTGGGATGCACGTCATGGGCGAGCGTGACGGCAACCTGCGAATCCATGACATTCCGACTGGGATCTACACCAGTCCCGAAATCAGTTCCGTCGGTCAAACCGAAAAGCAGCTGACTGAAGCCTGCGTGCCGTACGAAGTAGGCCAGGCTCAGTTTCGCTCACTGGCGCGAGCCCAGATCACCGGCGAAACCGTCGGCATGCTGAAGCTTCTTTTCCATCGCGAAACGATGGACATCTTGGGAGTGCATTGCTTTGGTGCCAACGCATCGGAGATCGTTCACATTGGTCAGGCGATCATGAATCAGCCGGGTGACAAGAACACAATCGAATACTTCATCGAAACGACGTTCAACTATCCCACCATGGCCGAGGCCTACCGCGTCGCAGCGCTCAACGGCATCAACCGTTTGTTTTAACCGTTCAAACCGAAGCCATTCGCGTGGGATAGGCTTCCAGCCTGTCGATAGCAAGCAAGGCACGCTGGAATCGCATGTGGATCATCGGATCGGTCATTTCAGCGTTGTTGCTGGGTGGCTACGACGTCACCAAGAAGGCCGCTGCCCGTGGCAACGCGGTGCCGGTCGTCCTGTTGATCAGCGTTTCGGTCGGCGGTCTGATTTGGCTGCCGCTGATTGCCTGGTCGTTGATCGCGCCCGAGTCGTTGCCCTGGGATCTGCTGCGTGTCCGACGGCTCTCATGGACGCTGCATGGTCTGATCTTTGCCAAGAGTGCCCTGGTCGGGGCGTCTTGGACGTTTGCCCTGTTCGCGCTCAAACACTTGCCGCTCTCGATCGCCGCGCCCATTCGATCGACCAGTCCGCTATGGACGATTTTAATCGCCACCGTGTTTCTTTCCGAACGTCCAACGGCGACGCAATGGCTAGGCATCGTGATTGTGCTGACCGCTTTTTGGTTGTTCTCGGTCGTCGGCAGCCGCGAAGGGGTTCGATTCACTCGCGACCCGTGGGTGCTTTGCATGATCGCCGCCACCTTGCTGGGCGCGATCAGTTCGATCTACGACAAGCTGCTGCTGCAGTCGTGGCAAATCCACAGCGGAACCTTGCAGGCCTGGTTCACGATCTACCTGATTCCGGTGATGGTGCCATTGGCCGCGCGCTGGCGATGGCGGGAGCGAACGATGAACCCGTTTCATTTTCGCTGGTCGATTCTGATGATCAGTCCGCTGCTGTTGGCGGCCGATCTGTTCTACTTCGAAGCGGTCGCCGATCCGGAAGCAAAGATTTCGGTGATTTCTACGATACGACGCTGTAGTGTCGTGATCGGATTCCTGGTAGGAATCCGTCTGCTGGGTGAAAAGAACTTTCGCCCCAAAGCGATCTGCGTCGGGATGATTCTGGGCGGCGTCACGCTTCTATTGCTCGGGTCCACGAAGAGCTGATGAATGGTCAACCGGAAACGCTTCTGCTGATCGACGTGCAGCATGACTTTTTGCCTGGAGGTGCACTGTCAGTACCGCAGGCTGATGAGATTCTGCCGGTCATCGAGCGAGCGATCGCGTCAGCGAACCATGTTGTGGCGACGCAAGACTGGCATCCACCTGATCATGGAAGTTTTGCCAGCCAACAGGCCGGGATCGCGATCGGGGACATGTTTGAGTTGCATGGGCTGCCGCAAGTCGCCTGGCCTGACCACTGTGTCCAACACACCAGGGGCGCGGAGTTCGCTCCGGTCGTCGATCTTGGCCGCGTTTGCCACGTCGTTCTCAAGGGAACGGAGCGCGAGATTGATAGTTACAGTGGTTTCTTTGACAACGGTCACCGCCGATCGACTGGTCTGCACGACTATCTGAAGTCCGTTGGGACCACTCGATTGCGTGTCCTTGGTCTGGCGACCGACTACTGCGTCAAGTTCAC
>JBCCUO010000718.1:0-2740 GCA_039196805.1 Planctomycetota bacterium
CCTTTGTCCAGCAGTTGTGCCAAGGTCTTGGCCAATCCCTTCAGGGCATCGTCGTTGGGCAACTGAATGGTCAACTGGGGGCGGCCCGAATCGTCTCGCTCGACGCACTGCGACAGGCTGTCGGTCAACTTGTCGACGACGGCCGTCTCGGGTGGCGTTTGATCCTGGCCGCCGATCAGTTCGCCGGCAAGTGAGAGCGCGGCCGAGATCAGTTGCCCGCTGGCTTGGGAGACTTTCTCACGCTTGGCTTCCGCGAGTGCCTGGGCCTCCGATTCAACACGTTGCTGTTGACTTTCATCCACCGGAGCGGCCACGGGGTGATGCAACAACACCTCCAGGCGGCGTCTGAGGTCTTCCATTCCGCTCTGCATCGCCACTTCGTTGACATCGCTGTCGAAGTCGATCGCGGCGTCGGCCAGCTCCTGCTTGTTGGCCAGCGTGTTGAGTAGCCGCTCTTCGATCGTGCCGGCCATTCCTGAGGTGGTCACCAGCTTGTAAACGTGCACGGGGTTCTCTTGGCCCATGCGGTAAGCCCGCGCGATCCGTTGTTCCAAGATTGCGGGGTTCCAAGGCAGATCAACGTTCACGACCGTGTTGGCGGCTTGCAGATTCAAACCTGTCGAACCCGCGTTGGTCATGCAGATCACTCGGCAATCCGGGTCGTTTTGGAATCGGGCGACCAGTTCGGCACGCTTTTTTTGCGGGACCTGGCCGTCCAGACGAACGTACTGAGCGTCCAAGCTCTCCAATCGTCGTTCGATTCGATCCAGCATCCGTCGCCACTCGCTGAACAGAACGATCTTGCGGGTCGGATCCTCGATCAGTCCTTCCAACAGCTCGCCCAGTCGTTCCAGTTTGCTGCTGTATTCCCGGTCCTCTTGGTCGATCAGATACGTGCTGTCGCAGGCCATGCGTGCCATCAGCAACGACTTCTGTAGACGCAGCCGGTCCATCTCGGTCAAGAACTTCTTGGCCGCGATCCGGGCGGCGACGGAGATATGGTGGTCGTGAACCTCCAGCTGTTCGGCGGTCGCCTCAATGCGGATGACCTCATCGGTGCGCTCGGGAAGCTGTTTGGCAACCTCGGATCGGGTTCGCCGCAGCAGCACGGGACGAAGCTTCTGACGCAGCTGGTCCAGCTCGCGATAGCCAAGCGTTTTGCCACGATCATCGACGACGTGATGCTGATGAAAGAACTTGTAGGCGGGACCTAGCAGCTCGTCGTCGACAAATCGGGTCACCGTGAACAGCTCACCCAGACGGTTCTCCAGTGGTGTGCCGGAGAGAACCAGTCGAAAGTCACTGTCCAGTTGACGGATCACGTTGCTGGTTTTGGATTCCCAGTTCTTGATCCGCTGTCCCTCGTCCAGAATGATCAGGTCCCACGGCGTTTGCTCGATCGCGCCCAAGTCGCGGAGCACCTGCTCGTAGTTACAAATCGTAAAGAACGTGTCGCTGGCGTACTGCTGTACGCGATCGGCACCACTTCCCAAGACGATCTGCGTCGAGCGACCACTGAAGCGAGCGATCTCGCTTCGCCACTGACTTTTCAATGATGCGGGGCAAACCACCAGCACTCGTTGGATGTCCGCTAGTTTGGCCAACAATTCGGCGACACCGATGCCTTGAATGGTCTTTCCCAAGCCCATGTCATCGGCCAAGATCGCGCGACCGGCGCCGGCGGCAAACGCAATGCCGTCCAACTGATAGGGCAACAGCTCCGCATTGAGTAGCTCTGTTCGAAGTGGATGCGACTCGGGACGTTGGCGAATCGCCTCACACTCTTGACGCAGACGCTCGCCAACCAGTTGCCGCTGAATCAACCGTTCTGCGTCGGGGAAGACGGTGACGGGGTAACCCGAGTCCTCCAAGGCGTTCACGCAACTCAGCGCGGTGTGCGCGTCCCGGATTGGAACTCGGTCGCCAGTGTCGATGATCTCTTCCAGCTTGGCATCCGACTTGTACGGCAAGCTGAATAGCAAACCGCGGGGCTGACCGTAGTTGACGCGGAGTGACACGCGTTTGCGGCGATAGGGCGAATTGAGTTGGGCGGCACTGAATCGTTTCTTGACCTTGCCTTGAACCTGCAAGATGTGTTTGCAAGTGTTCAGTCCGTTGGTGCGGTAGTCGGGGCAAGTGCAATACGAGTCGGTCTGGGATTGCAGGCTACGCAAAGCCACGCGATAGGTCCGGCCGGAACGTTGGCTGGTCACCAGGTAATCGGTCCAAGGCCGCTGAGTGTCGATCGACCGAACCTTCATCTTCTCTTCGTCGGCGCGTTTTTGCCGATCGGCCAAGGCTCGTTGCCGGAGTTCGTCGCCGGTCAGATTCTCCAGCGGGACCGAATCGTCTGGCGGCATCGCCAAGCCCAGGACCGACTTGGCATCCAGCAGAAACGCCAACGCTGCACCGAGATGCTCGCACGGCATCTCGCACTGGTCACAAATGCAGGTCAGCTGTTTGGCACGAGTGGATTGCAGTGTGATCGTGACAATCGCCACACCGCCATCGACCATCGGGTCTTCGACCCGGACGCGATATAGGTCTCCCCCTAAGAAGACATCGCGGTCGGATTGCACTTCAAAAAGGCGCTCACCCTGTTGCAGCAACGTCGACCCTTCGTCGCCCAGCAACTGGCAGGCCTGGTGGTAGGTGAGCGATCCCAGACGCTGATGAAAGACGTTGACCCTGCCACGTTTCTTGGTGGTCGACTGCGTTGAAGCCATCCTTGGATCCTGTC
>JBCCUO010000719.1:0-2727 GCA_039196805.1 Planctomycetota bacterium
CGACGAGCTTGCAGAGACGCTCTTGGACATCGTGCTGCCGCCGGGGCGACGCGGTGAGGTCGTGCCGCTGGTCCGTCCTGTGTTCCAAGCGAACGCCAAGGCAGCCCAAGACGGCCGCGTGCAGGCAGACAGCATGAGCCGGCTGCTGGTAGAAGTGGCCCAAGGTACCGAGTACGCCGAGCGCATTGCTGAGGCTCTTGCCACACAGGGCGTCGACGGACCTGCGGTGCTTGCCAATCGGCTCGTAGCCGTGCAGTTGGCTTGCGCTTCAGGTGATCTCCAAGCGATTGAAGACGCGCTGTCCTCGCTGGCCAGTGCGGCGGGCATGGGGGAAGGACCAGGGGCGATCCCCGAGGCGAGCTGGACGAACACCGTCCGGCCAAGTCCGGCGGAGATCAAGCAAATCGATCTGATCGTTCACGCGTTGGAGTCCGCCAATCAAGCGTCGCCTCATTCGCCCGAGGCGTGGCGGATCATGCGTCGGTTGGCCCGCAAGCTGATCGTGTCACGTCATGCCACAGACTTGAACTACTGGACGCGACAGTTGCGCAGACGCGTTGCTGACCACGACACGCCTGATTCCGTGGCGACCGACGCTGCTGAATGCCTGGTGGACATGGTCATCGCCCACGTGCCCAAAACGCAACCGCAACGATTAATCGAGCAGGAGTTTGCCGCCAGAACCGATATCGCCTATCTGGCGCTCGGGCGAGGGCAAATCGGAGTCGCCGCCAGGATGATGCGCAGGTCCGCGCGGATCTGGAGTCAATCGCCGAGTGTATCGGGTGGCGATTACCTGGCACGCTACCTGATGACGCTGCAGCATCTGAGTGCGTCGCAGCAGTACCGATTTCTTCAGCAGGTGATGTGCGGCGATGAGAGCCCTGATTCGCGACCCGAGCTGATCAATCTGGTCGCGCGTCCGGTCTACGAGTCGCCGCCTGAATCGCTCCAGATGGTCACGCCGCGACTAGCCGATGCTGGTTCGATTGTCACCGATTTGCCATCGGTGCCCGTTTGCAGCACAGCGGCGATGATCGCGGACGCGGCCGCTCGATCGGGCATGACCGAGAAATGGATTGCTAAGTTGGAGGCGCTTCGCCAAACGGAAGGCGATTCGACTGATGCAATGATTGGTCTCGCGTTGATGGCCGATGATCGGGCAGATGAGGCCGATATCGTCCTGCAGCGCGTTGTGTCCCATTTACACTCGGCAAAGCGCGATGCATTTGACCCCAATGGTTTTCCCTTTGCTGCAATCACCCTGATTGCCCACTTGCTAGAGAAAGACCCTGATCATCTAGCCGCCCGGTCTGCTTTGTCTGGTCTACAGCAGCGGGTACAGGCGTCGCAGATGGGATTGGTCCACGCGTACACCGCGTTGTTGTCGCGATTGCAGCTTGGGTTGAAACCTGACGCGAGTCCGTCGCCCACCTTGCGACACTGGGTGACGCTTCCGTGGCCCGATCTGGCCACGCCCAACGCAGATGTCCATTGGCCGACGTTCGAACTCAACGAGAAGACGATCGTCCGGCCCGTGGGCGACGGTCGAATGATGCTGATGCTTCGTTATCCACTTCAGGGTGAAGTGCAGGCAAATATTGTGGGCCGTTTGGCAAAGGGCGGAACGACCGGTGGCCTGGGCCTTGGGCTCAATGGTCGCAGCTACAAGACATCGAACGGGCGGGAGATTCTGTTTCAAGGGCTGGGCAACCGTGGCTCCAAGGGCCTGTCGGCTCGCGGCAAGCAGGGTCAAAAGACCATTCCCCTCGCGCTTTCCGCCACCGAGGGGAGTGTTGAGTTGGCGCTCGATGGCCAAACACTGGTTCGCCATCCACAAACGACGACCAGTTTTCTTTCACTCGTCCTCGACTACGACGGTCGGGCAGAGATGAACAGCTTGAGCGTCTCCTTATCGCAAGCGATTCCTCGCAGGGTAGAACTGATCAATCCGAACCTCGACGGCTGGGCATGCTTGACCTACGGAGGCTCGCTCCGTCCGTTGACCGACACAAGCGTGACCCAGGTGAATTCACCGATTCGGATCAACCTTTTGAAGAGTAGCAACCTCACCCGGCGATCCAGGCCGTCCGTTTCCTACACCTGGGACGTCAGCGGAAAGTCGTTGGTAATTGGGGCGCGACCTGCCGATTCAAACCGGGGTGGCATGTCGCACATTCAGCATCTGCGGCCGTTGTGCGAGGGCGAGTCAGTGACGTACAACGCGAAGTATCGGGCCGGAATGGTCGAGTCGCATCCCACGCTTGGTCGAACGGCATTCTTGATTCGTCCCGATGGTGTCAAGCTCCGATGGCTGGCACGCAGTGATTCTCTGGATTCGGTTGAATGCGATTCATTGCATGAGGTCGAGCCGGCGTTGATGCTTCCCACGGCCAAGGAGATGAAGTTGAAGCCAAGCGACTGGAACGAGTTCAAACTGACCAGCGAGCGGGCCACGGTGCTGCTAACGGTCAACGGCATCGATGTCTGCCGCGTAGAGAAGACCCGCAACCAGCAGATCGGCTTGATGCGGGAAGCGAACCGCGAAGTCGAGGTCAAAAGCATCCTTTTGGAAGGCGATTGGCCGGAGCGGCTGCCAGCGAACTTGCTGGAGGACTAGCGACAAGTGTTAGAGTCCACAGTGATCGGCCGCAATGCCGAAGGGAATGGAGAGTAGCACCGTCAGGATCAGCAGTAAGGCGACAGACGGTACGTACCATCGGTGCC
>JBCCUO010000720.1:0-2727 GCA_039196805.1 Planctomycetota bacterium
ACAGAATCGGGTCACCCTTGCTGCGAAAAGAGACGCCAGAGTGTTCACCGGGAAGATACCCGGCACTCCACAATCGAGCGGAGATCGCTTGTTCCTGCTCGCGATTGCTGGGTACGGCCACCAAGACGACGAAGGCTGGCAGATTCTCGTTCATCGACCCCAATCCGTACGATGCCCAGGATCCCAAGCACGGGCGACCGGTCACTTGATTGCCGGTCTGCATCGCCGCGATCGCCGGCTCGTGGTTGATCGCCTCGGTGTGCATGCTGCGTATCCAGCAGATTTCATCCGCCTTCTTCGCTAAGTTCGGCAACAGGTCGCGGTTCATCCACATCCCGCATTCACCCGCCTGATGAAAGTTGTACATCGACGGCGAGATGGGGAAACGAGCTTGTCCGCTGGTCATGGTCGTCAAACGCTGACCCATGCGAATCGACTCGGGCAGGTCCTTGTCGAACCAATCATTCATGACGGGTTTGTAGTCGAACAAGTCCATCTGTGACGGGCCACCGACCATGTGCAGGTAGATCACCCGCTTCGCACGGGGCGCAAAGTGGGTTGCCATGGCGCCGGCCGAAGTTGCTTCGGCCATCGATTGGCCCAACAAAGTGCCGATCGCGGCGCTACCGACCAAGCTCCCTCCCCGCGCGAAGAACTGACGGCGGGACTGCTGCAACAGAGACTGGCTTGGAAAGCTCATTTATTCAGTACCTCGTCCAAATTCATCACTTGGTTGCAAACCATCGTCCAGGCGGCCACGGAAATTGGATTCAACTCCTGTGCTTGCGGTGACTCGCCAATCGAAACCACAGCCAGCGCATCCTCCGGATGTTCCGTGTAGTGCCGATAGAACTCGTCGAGACTCTCCATCAAAATCTGTCGTTCCATGGCCTTGAACGAACGGCTCAGCAGTCGCTTGGCAACTTCGTCAAGCGCGACCACATCATCACCGTCTCCGGCTCGAAGCGCGACTTCGGCCAATCGCCGGGCAGCTTCCAAGAACTGTGGATCGTTTAAGGTCACCAAAGCTTGCAGTGGCGTGTTGGTGCGTTCGCGACGAACCGTACACACCTCGCGACTAGGCGCGTTGAGCGCCTCCAGGCTTGGTGGCGGCGACATCCGCTTCCAAAACGTGTAGACCGTGCGTCGAAACAGATCGTCACCCTTGTCCTGGACGTAGTTGCGCGTGTCACTGCCCGGCAATCCAACGACATTCCAGATGTCACTGGGTTGATAAGGCTTGACGCTGGGGCCTCCCATTTCGCTAGAGAGGAGGTCGCAACTGGCCAACGCGTAGTCACGCACCATTTCGGCGTCCATACGGAATCGTGGCCCCCGCGAAAGCATCGCATTGTCGCGATCAAGTCGCTGTTTCTCGGGAGTGTTGAGCGCTGCCTGGCGATACGTCGCGCTCATCAGCATCAACTTGTAGAATTGCTTGACGTCCCAGCCACTCTCCTGGAACGTCACCGCTAAGTAATCGAGAAGATCGGGATGACTGGGCAGCGTGCCGGTGACGCCAAAGTCTTCCGTTGTCGGAACCAGACCACGCCCAAACACTTCCTGCCAGAACCGGTTGACGATCACTCGGCTGGTCAACGGATTGGCCGGATCAACGACCCAGCGTGCCAGTCCCAAACGGTTCGGCGGCGAACTGTCTGTCATCGGGTGCATCGATTCCGGTGTGGCGGCCGCAACCTTGTCCCCCTTCTGATCGTATTCGCCACGCATCAAGATATGAGCCATCGCCGGCTGGTCTGAGCGTTCCGTCTGGATGTGCGTGATTGGACTCCGCTCTCGGATTCGTTTCTGTTCCGACTCCAGCCGGGTGACCAACTGCTCTGTTTCGCGATACTCCAGGTCGTGGCTGGCGAGGAAGTGCAAACGCAGTTGATTCGTCTGCGGTGGTTTACGCTCGCTGGCCTTCAGGCTTAGGACCGCTTGAATTTGCGGTAGCTTGGCCAGGCTCGTCACAAGAGACTTGGGAATCAATCGCTGAAACAATCGGAAGTCTTGCACTTGGCCGTCAAATGCCGCCCCTTTGCTACGTCGACCGATCACCAAGGGCGTGCTGGTCTCAAAGGAGGCGTTGGGCTTGAGCGAGTTCTTCTCCAGGACCGTGTCCTGGCGTTTGCCATCAACGTAAAGCGTGACTCCGGCCGCCTTTCCAGAACCGTCGTAAGTAACTGCAAAGTGCTGCCACTTGCCCGCCTTCACGACGCTACGTTTGGTCCTCACCTTCAAAGCGTTTTCCGGCCAACGATCAATCAGGTGAATCGCTAAGTTGCCCCCTTGTCGGTACAGATCCCATCCTCGATGGCTTGCGTCGACATCCATCTGCGCCACGATCGATGAGCTGCCCTGAGTTCCTTGGGCATTGAACCAGACCGACGCAGTGAAAGGCTGCTCACGATGCAGCAGTTGCTCGGTCTCGGCCGAAAGCACTGATTTGGCACTCAGCTTGGGGGCTGGACCGAATGGTCCGTCCTCTTGCCACTCAGGCATCGTCGTGGAGGTGAACGCTTCACTGCGGTCACCCAACAAGCGCACGCCAAGCTTGTCTGGATCACTCAGTGGCGCATAGGCGATCAAACCGTCGACTAAGAAGTCATCCGCCAGAGACTCGGGTGTTGCTTGTTGGAGCCACTGCTGGAACAACGGTTCGGCTGCTTTGCGACGAGCCGTCATTCGATCCTTGGCTGACTGGATTTCCGTGGGCAAAGCATC
>JBCCUO010000721.1:0-2718 GCA_039196805.1 Planctomycetota bacterium
GTGGTGGCCTGAACGGGCATGTCAGCAGCGACTTGAGATTCGTTCGCGGTCATGGTTGTCAGTCAGCTACGCTTCTCAGCTACGTCAGCCCCGTGATCAGAGAAACCAGCGGCATGAACAGCGCCAAGATGACAAAAAAGATCATCAAGCCGATCATCAAGGTTGCAAGCGCACTGAACCATTCAGCCCACAAGGATTGACCGGCACCATCCCGGCAGCGATACACGTCCGCAATGTCATGAAAGCAAGTCGCCAGTTGGTCTCGGTCCAGCACACCGTTTGAAGAGGCGACCATCGCCTGATTGACCAAGGGCAATCCACGTCCGGGCGGCTCCGCTTCGGATCGATTGGCGGTTGCGACAGCGAATAGTAGCTGCGGCTCGTCACTCGCCCTCGCGGCCAGCTTGAGTGAGTCGTTGGCATCCAAGCCGACCGATAACATGTCGGCCGTCAGATGCATGCCTTCGGCGATAGCGCTTCGACGTGTGCGAAAACGAGTCCGAATAAAACGTGCCATCGCAGATTGCCGATCGATTGCGATCACAACGCCTTCGACTACGAAGACCAAGACAACGATTCCTCCGACCGCCGCGAGTACCGAAAGTGCGGATTGACGAATGGCTTGCGAAATACCGATCAGCGCCATCGTCGGGACCGGCAGTACCAAACCGAACTCATCGAACATCTGCTCGAACGGAGGCACCAACAGAAAGGCGAACGCGGCAAGGATCCCCATCGCAATCGTCAGCATCAAGACCGGGTAGGTAAACGCAACAACGACCCTCCGTAATCGTTCGTCACGTTCGATGGTTCTGGTTCCCCAGATCTGCAGGCCGCGGCCGACTTGTTCAGCCAACTCGGTTTCAGGAATGATCCGCGATGCCTCACGGCCAGTCATTGACGCGTTAGAGTTCTCAACCAACGGAATGCAGATCGCCAACAGGTCACGATTCCGCAACGCATCGTTCGTGCGGACGCCGCGACGAAACTTCATCGCCAGCGATCGGGCTTCCGTCCGACGTGAACGCGCCAGCAGGGGAATCTGCTGCAAGATCGCGTCGCCAATGGATCGTGATCGTTCCAGTACGTCATCCAAGCGATGTTGAAAACGTTCGCTGGTGAGCGCTGATTCATCAGGTCGCATCGGTACCGCTTGCCCCCTTCGCTACGGTTGCCCAGCCAGGCGTTCCAGCAGCCTGACCAGGGGTGAAAAAAGCAACAAGGCGTAAGCGAGGACGAATGGCGCGGCAACGAACAGCATCAACAGCACCGGAATCACGCGGCGAGATGCCGATCGGCGTAGCGATGCCAGGTCATGCAAAGGGCCGGACAACGCCCGCTGGTGTGCTGACTGGGACGAGCTTGACGGAAGCAATGCTCCCGTTAGCGATTGCAACGTTGGCGACTCAGTTCCGCCATAGACCAACGCTTGCACCCACTGTTTGGCATGATCGACAGGCACCGTCGAGTCGATTAGCCGCTGCACGAGTTCCACCGCGGACGCGGACATCTCATCCCGGTCGCCGCCCCTTAGCGACCAGGATGACTTGCCCCAAGTCTTTCGCATGACGCTGAATGCCGACAGCGATGCGACGACCAGAACTGGGAATGCCAACAATGCGAACGTCAAAATCGGCACCAGACTTTGACCTGGCGACGGGCCTCGAGGCGTAAGGTTTAAGTCGGTGGTCAGGTGGTTGATTGCAGGCAGTGTCCAGGCATTGAACAGAGCGACACCAAACAAGCCAATCAAGAAGGTTAGGATCGGATAAGCCCAGGCTCCCAACCACCAGCGCGTGTGGTTGGACTGCAACCGGTCCCGAAGAACCCAGCCGCTGAGTACCAAGTTGCTCTGGCGGGTACAGGCGTAAATGGCCACAGCGGCCCGATAGGGTTGCGGCAGCGCCGGATCGTTGGCGATCTCTTCCCAGGGCAGTTCAGTGGCCGTCGCAAGCCGACGTTCAAGTTGTTGTTCCAACAGGTCAATCTTGCCAAACGTCAGGTAATGCCCGCCTTGACCATCGCGCCGCTGGAGTGGCAGTCGAACGTTCGCCGCAACAGCCGCACGCAGGTCGCTGTGGAAACCCGCCAGATCGTCGGCCGCTTCGTGATCGATTCGGCCTCCGACTCCAGGCTGTTTCGTCATGGCCGGCTCACTTGTCCATCGCCATCGGCCGGAGACTTGACTGCCTTCGATTGCGGCCAGCCGGTTGGCTCGATGATGTTGCCCGTCACTGCCCCACCGGACCGAGCTTGATACAACGCGTCGGCAAGCGCCCAGTCGATGCTGGAGTGGTCTCGATCCGCCTCTTGGACGGCACGGTGCATCAACTCGTCTCCCGATTCCGATAGAGAGTCACGAAGTTGATAGAAAAAGCAGCTGCAAAAGGCAAAGCAGGCACTGACCGCCAAGCTCATCAACGCCAAGCCTAAGCCATTGCGGAGCCAGTCCTGACGCTGCCGAACGACTTGCACGGCCTCGATCACCTGTGGACGAAGCGTGGGGGATGGCTTTGCCAGTGTGCCAGACTCGCGAACCCATTGCTCGACGATTCGAAAGTCGTCCCGAGAGTTGTCACCGAAACCATCGGGCTGATGATCAGGCTTCAGCATGGCTCGATTCCCCCATCGATTGGCGAAGCAGACCGGTTAGTTTTCGCATGCCGTAGCGATATCGGCTGGCTGCCGTATCGGCCGGGACGTCCAGCACCTCCGCGA
>JBCCUO010000722.1:0-2708 GCA_039196805.1 Planctomycetota bacterium
AGAGGTGAAAGCTCCTTGAAAGATGGTTGGGGGCTTTGCGCAATCTTTTCCTATAATACTGACAAGTATTTTTACTTCTGTAGCTGAATGCAGACTTGAGAAAGTTGGCGGTAAACATGATCCCATATCCTCGGTTACACTGACCGCTGACCGCTATCAGCTGACAGACCGCTGTCACAATCCGCACGACTGGTTGGGCTGGACGAATGGCGGACAAGCGGGCGGGGTTCTGACGACGGCTTGGCGGGTGGGCAAGCGTTTGTGGCCTACGGTTGCGATGCTGGGCGGACCGTCTGCGCTCTCCTGGGGCGTGCGAGGCAGAATGCCTTCGGGGTGACGGGCGGCAAATGTGCCGCCTGTTCGTTGCCTATTTACTCGTGATTTGCCCCGCCCATGCTGCTCTCTTCCGATCGAACCCTTGCCCGGCGAGCGCCGCGGAAGTCATTGCGAGCTCGCCGAGGTGCATCGGCAGTCGAGTTGGCGCTCTGCATCCCGATTTTGGTCCTGGTGCTTCTGGCGACCATCGAGGCCTGTGTGATGCTGCAGCTTCAGCAGAACGTGACGGTGACCGCTTACGAGGGCGCACGAGTCGGTATCCTGCCGGGGTCCGACGCTAGCCGAGTCCAACTCCAGTGCGAAATGTTGATGAATGACCGCAACGTTCAGGGCTATTCGGTATCCATGTTGCCGGGCGATCCTGCCGCTCTTCAGCCAGGCGACGATTTCACCGTGACGGTCGAAGCGGACTGCGCGTCCAATTCGATGTTCGGCGGCGTGTTCTATGAGGACCGTAAGATACGTGAATCCGTCGTGCTAAGGGCCGAATGATGATCAGAGACAAGGGTCGCAGTGCCGTGCCCGGGAACGCTACCCAAGCTGCCGATTCGCCCTCCCCGCGTCGTCGCATGCTCCTCCGCGACCCTCCCGGAGGGAGGGTGAAGTCTGCTGCACCGACTTGTGGAATGGTGATGCGGCGAAGGCGTGATCGACGCGGTGCGATGATGGTGCTGATCGTGATTCTGTTGCCCGTGCTCTTTCTGCTGGCGGCGATGGCGATCAACTTGTCGTACATCCAGGTCGTTCGGACGAAGGTTCAGATTGTGACCGACGCGTCGACGCGGGCGGCGGGCCGAGCGTACGTGGAATCGGGGAGCAAGACCGAAGCCCTGACAGCCGCTCGTGAGCTGGCTGCACTCAATCCTGTGAACTCGGTCGTGATTCCGATCGCTGCGGGAGATCTGGAGTACGGGTACAGCGAACGTCAGGCTGCCAACGAAGCGTTCTCGTTTGTCTTGCAAGACAATGCCAACGCGGTCCGACTCAGCACGTCCTCGTTCGCCAGTGGCTCGGGCGACGCTTTGCAAGCGATCTTTCCTGCCTTCGGAGTTGGATTTGACTTGCGGCCACTTTGTTCGGCAACGAACGCCCAAACCACGTTGGATGTCGCTGTCATCGTCGATCGCAGCGGATCGATGAAATTCGCGGCCGACGAATCCAGCAGCGGAACACCTGCCGCGCAACCTGACGGTTGGAAAAAGGGTGACCCAGTACCGCCGAACAGTCGTTGGCTGGATCTTGTTGCTTCTGTGGACAGCTTTTGCGACGAGTTACAGCAGACCCATAAAGTTGAGCAGGTCGCTTTGGTCAGTTATGCGGCGGACGTGGTGCGAGAGGTGCAGTTAACCGAGGACTATTCGCAGATCGCTGCATCCAACCTCGCGATCTCACAGGCGTTTCACGGTGGCTCGACCAACGTCGGGGGAGGCATCGTTGAAGGGCTGGCGGCAGTGTCGGATGGAGACCACGCTCGCCCATGGGCCACGAAGGTCTTGGTCGTGATGAGCGATGGCAACCACAACACCGGGACTGACCCGATCGAGGCAGCCGTCCAAGCGGCCGATCAGCAGACTACCGTCTACACGGTGAGCTTTAGCGATGAAGCCGACCAGGCGACGATGCAAACGATCGCCGATATGACGGGTGGCGAGCACTACCATGCCCTAGACGCGGCCCAGCTGAACGAAGCGTTTCGAAACATTGCCAAACGACTGCCGGGGATGCTGACGCAATGATTGCGAAACCAGCTCGACGAGAAAAGAAACGCCAAGGGGCGGCCGCGGTGGAGTTCGCATTAACGCTGGCCGTGCTGATGATGCTGGTATTCGCTTCGATCGAATTCGTTCGACTGAACATGCTGAAACAGTCAGTCGAGCACGCCTCCTACATGGCAGCTCGCAAAGGAATCATTGTCGGAGCCAAGACGGCCGACGTCCGCGCCGAAGCGGAACAGCACTTGGCCCTGTTTTCGGTCACCAATGGTGTGGTCACGGTAGCTCCAGCCAATATCACGGACGACACCGAAGTGGTCGAGGTGACGGTCGAAGTTCCCGTCAGCGGCAACTCATGGATCTCGCCCGTCTATTTCAGTGGCAGCATCGAAGGCAAAACGCGGATGCTGGCCGAACGGGTTGCCGCGGAGATGGCCGCGGGTTTGTGAGTGGGGAGTCTTGAGTCTTGAGTTGCGAGTTGCGAGAGGAGGCCGACAGTAAAGATTGCGGGACACAAAGATGGAAGAGGGATGAGGGGGAAGTGGAGGATTGTGGGAGTGAACTGACACAAAATTGGACGACAAAAGGTTTGGGGAACGGACGAGGGATCAGGAGATTTGGGACGGGAGCTGGGGCGAGCTGGAGAGGTAAGCCGCGAAA
>JBCCUO010000723.1:0-2706 GCA_039196805.1 Planctomycetota bacterium
AAAAAGTTCTCGGATTCCCTCAAAGGAGCTGAAATACCCTCGCTCGGCGCCGAACTAGGAAGTGTCAGCTAGACTGTCGAAACAAAGTCCTACCATGGTGGATTCGGCCAAGGTTCGGACTCAAAAACCTCCCTCCCGTCCCCGACCCCTCCAGCCCCTGTCGCCGAGTGAGACGTGTCTGAATCTTCTGCCCGGGGCGACGCGCTCGACAAGGACGCACCAACGAACATGGGCGAACAAACCCTTGCCATCGAGCGTTGCCTTGACTTGCTGAAGTCGGGGGATCAGTCCGCCAGCGGTGAGTTGCTCAGTCTGACCCAAGAACGTCTGCTGCGGCTAACGGCCAAGATGAAACGCGACTTTCGCGGCGTCGGCCGTTGGGAACAGACCGAAGACGTCTTGCAAAACGCGTCGTTGCGGCTCTACCAAGCGATCTCGGCCACGCCGATCCAGGACACCCGGCACTACTTCCGCTTGGCGGCGCTGCAGATCCGGCGCGAACTGATCGACCTCTGTCGTCACTACCGTGGACCGCTGGGCCAGGGTGCCAACCACGCCACGCAGTTGCGCGACGCCGATGGACAGCCGGGTGACGTGGCGGCGGTCGATCCCGGCGATCACACCCAGAATCCCGTCGACCTCCAAGCTTGGTCCGATTTCCATCAGTGCGTCGATCAGCTACCCGATCGCGAACGAGAAGTCTTTGAATTGCTTTGGTACCACGAGCTGAAACAGGATGAAGCAGCGGAGCTGCTGGGCGTGTCCACGCGAAGCATCAAACGAGCCTGGCGCGCGGCGCGATTGATGTTGCATGATCGCTTGTCCGACGCGACCCGCCAGAGCATTGCACTTTAGCCCGGACGGTCACCCATGTCAGACGAAACGGCCTGCGGCAAAGCGGACAACACGGAAGCGATCATTGAAGATTTGCTGGACCAGTGGGAAGATGCCCGGGAGGCCGGTACGCCGATCGACGTCAATCAATTGTGTCAGGCGCATCCGACCCTGCGGTCGGAGGTGCAGTCTCGAATCGCCCGGTTGATCGCCATCGATGGCCAGATCGGACAGGGACTATCGGCCAGTGACCTGTCTGCGGTTCAATTGCCGATCGCTTCGGTGATCCAGGAACTGAAGTTCCATGAAAAAGGTGGTCTCGGTGCCGTTTACGTCGGTCAAGATGCGGTTGCCCATCGTCCGGTTGCCGTCAAGTTCTTGCACGACCATCTGGCCACCGACGAAGTGTACGCCGAACGATTCGCCTTGGAGGCCGAGGTCACGGCTCGGCTGGAACATCCCGGCGTGATTCCGCTTTACGGTGTTGGCAAGAGCCCTGAGGGTGCTCCCTTCTACGCAATGCGTTTCATCGACGGACAGTCGATGGACGATCTGATTCAGCAGATGCATCAGGAATCGGTAGACGGTCAAACGCCCAATCTGCAAAATGATCGACGCTACCGACAGCTACTGAATCACTTCGTGTCCGTGTGCAAGACGATCGCGTACGCCCACAATCGTGGAATTGTCCATCGCGACATCAAGCCTGCGAACGTCATGCTGGGCCGCTACGGCGAAACGATCGTGGTCGATTGGGGATTGGCCGTTCCTGTCGTTCGGGACGAACCCTTTCGACAGAGTGGCGAAAAGACCTTGATGCCGGCGCAAGGCAGCGATAGCACATCCTCTGGCCTGGGCGCGGGCACACCGGCCTACATGAGCCCCGAACAAGCCTCGAAGCTGGCGCCGACACCGGCTAGCGACATTTACAGCCTGGGCGCAACGCTGTTCAAGATCTTGACGGGTATGCCACCCGTCGAGGGTGATTCGATCGTTGAAATCAAACAGAACGTGATCGACGGACGGATCAAGCCGTTGATGGAGGTTCAGCCGAGCGTCGCGCCAGCAATCGCGGCCATCGCTCAGAAGGCACTTTCGCTCAAGCCGATTGATCGCTACGCCACCGCACTGGAGTTGGCCGAAGACGTCGAGTCCTTCTTAGCGGACGAAGCCGTCACGGCTTACAAGGAACCCTGGCCGTCGAAATGGTCTCGGCTGGCACGTCGCCATCGGTCAGCAACCCGCACGGCCATCACGTCGGTCATTCTCGGTTCCGTACTGGCTGGGCTCTCGCTGTTGATGCTGGGTGTCTACGCCACGCGTGAGACCGTTGCCCGTCGCCAAGCACAAGCCGCTCAGACTCGTGCCGAACAATTGGGACGCGAATCGTTGGCTGCTTCAGCTCAGTTCTTGGCGAAGTCAATGGCCAGCGAGATCGACTTGCGGTGGCGCATTCTGGAGGCCGAGGCTTCGTCCACGCTGCTGCGCGGCGCCGTCCATCAACTCAACGATCAGGTTGCCGAGCTGCGTTCCAATGCTTCCGATCAGCGTGCTCCGTTTACACCAAAGGAGCTGGGATCGGTCCAAAGCGACTTGCAAAGCTGGCTCAGCGACCGCTTCATCGCCAATCACAATGCCGTTCGGATGGAATCGTGGTTCGTTGGCTCCGCCGATGGAACGCAGCTGGCTCGCGTTCCGAAGGGGGCCAGCATCGGTCGCAACTATCAGCATCGCGATTATCACCACGGAATGGGCCACGATCTTTCCGCCGACGAATTGGCCCAGATGCAACAGCCGCCCGGTCCACTGGCCAATCGGATTGTGCACATGTCCGCAGTCTACGAAAGCACGAATAGTCAGACACTCAAGGTC
>JBCCUO010000724.1:0-2699 GCA_039196805.1 Planctomycetota bacterium
TCTGGAAGGACTGGCTTCCCTCATCCCAACGTTTTCCATTCAGATACAAGTACGACGATGGGTTGGCCACGACGTAGCGGACCGACAGTCCGTGCTCCTGCTCCAGGATCGGTTCCACTTCGTTGGTCATCGCATATCGATTGACGACTTGACCGCCGGCAGAGTGCCCCGCAACCACGACGCTGGTCAAGTTGGGAAACGTTCGGACGGCAGCGGTCAGCATCCGATCGATGACGACGAAATTGCTGATGCGAAACGGTCGCGGATTCGCGTCCGTCGATTGGGAACGATTGCCGGCTCGCCAGTTCCCGGAGTAGTAGAGAACATCATCGCCCGGCTGATGCTTCTCGATGTCTTTCTCTTCCAAGAACTGGCCTGCGATCACCAAGGTGTGGTCCGAGGCATCGCCCAACCGCGCAGCCCGTTGAAAGCGCTCCAGGTAGGCGTACGGATTTCGGGCTGCTCCATGTTGAAGGTAGACCAGGCGAGTGATGTTGGGATCCGGCTGATCGATCGGTTGGGACGAAACGTAGGGAGCGTAGAGCGTACTGCCGTGTTGATGCATGGCAAAACGCTGCGAAGCAATGCGGTCGACAGGGGCACGCCACGAAGTCTTCGGAACGGGTTCCTGGGCCCTGACTGGGTGACGACCCAGAGGCCCGAACAAGGTGACCAGCAAGACGGTGAGCGCGAGTTGCCAGGAAGGTGCGGATAACAAACTCATGATCAATGAATTTCCAGGGAAACAGAATCGGAGATCGATAACAACTTTCTCCCTCGGCCCCACACGGCCGAGGGCACCGACGCGCAGCGTTGGTCTGCGTCCGACGTCCCCGGAAGGGAGATGGAAGAGGTGTAGATACCAATGCACCGAGGGAGGGTGAAACAGGCGGTGTCGACTTGTCTCGATAGCAACATTCCTTGACGAGCCGAATCACGTTGGTTTGCCGCTCGTTAGATGCTGCCGTCTTGGACAACTTCCCGAGCGCCCTTCGTGCCCATCGCTCCCCACACACCATAAGGACTTTCTGATCCGGGCAGCCGTGGGCCGGTGGCCCCGTCCATCACGTTTCCGATCGTGATGTCACCCGCATCGATCGAGTCGGTGACGAACTGTATGGATCCATCGGTGAACAACATCTGGCAACCACCCACGTGTCGGCTGCTGGGCGGTACGATCCCTTGGTTGTAGTAGCGTTGGGTGACACACAACTCGGCGTTGGGTGGCAGGATCGTCGTGACCGTGGCCATCACCGTGTCGCCGCTTGCCCAGCGGAACCCGCGTCCCTGGTTGGCTGGAACACGTGGAGGCATCGGAGCAGGCAACCACTTGGTCGGGCGAGATGGATCAATCCAACCTTGATCGCGACAGTAGGTGGGTGTATCGCGAATCAGTCGAAAGCTTCCACTGACCAGAGCTGCGATCGTTCGCTTATCACCATCTCCCAAGTCGGTCGCCAGTTCGCCGATCATGATCGTATTGGCGGTGCCATCAAGAAAGTCGCTGAATCGGGTCGGCTTCCGGGCGACATAGGCACCGCGGCCCGCTGCGGTGATGTCGATCGCGCGGATCCCGTTGGGGTTGGGACCGGACGCATCGTTCCAGTGATCGCCATGCTCCATGCGATGAATCGAATCACCGACGCAGGCCCCGTAGTTGGTGCGGCCCATCGCTGGCAGACCGCGGCCGGGATCACTGGGGCAACGGAGGGTCGCGATTTCGGTCATCCACGGCGGATAGTCCGCATTGGTCGCGTTCAGGCCGGGTCCACCAACATTGGGTTCGTCGGTAGGAGTTGGGCCCATGGCTGGCCATGCCGCGGCACGAGGCACTCCGGGCGTCGAAAGATCTTCCAAGCTCGGTTGGCTGATCTTCTCCCACAGTGCCTGCTGTTCAAAAAATGGTAGCAGTCCAACGAAAATGCTGAGCCGCTTCATGTTGGCCTGTTCACGAGGATCGCGCCAGGTCCCTGTTCCCCGTCCCGTTGACGTTCCGCCACGATGGATCGGTAGCTGTCGGTAGGCGGCGTGATAGTTGTGAGCCGCTAGTCCGATCTGACGCAAGTTGTTGCTGCAACTCATGCGTCGCGCCGCCTCGCGGGCTTGCTGAACCGCCGGCAAGAGCAGCCCCACCAGGACGCCAATGATCGCGATCACCACTAGCAGTTCCACCAGTGTGAAACCGAACTTGTGTCGCCTCGTTTCGATATTTCTGAGTGTCATTCTTTGAATTCCATGTAGTAAGAAACCGACCCATCTACGGACCGGAATGGTCCGGGCGAGCATGGGAAGAATGGAGAAATTGACCTACCTCATCCGACATCCACCCCGATGCCTGGCACCGGGACCGGTACGATGGCAAACGCAGATGCTTTGCCGACATTTCAGCGCAGCGACGATCGGCCTACTCGTCGTCGCTGACCAATTCGATGCTGTCCAGCATCTCCTGCTCTTGAGCGGTCGGACGGTATGGTTCACCTGGCTGGATGACCTGCAAGTCTTGACCGCCACCACAACCGGCAACAGCAAGTACAGGGGTGGCGAGCATCACCGCAAGCAGAGAGGAACTGAGAGACGGCCGAGAAGCCGGTAGGAATGTGGCAAGCATGTCGTCGAGCGCTCCGATGGCTTGGAAAGTCGTGATTTCGGAATCCGCCTATCCGCCATATTCCTGAGGCGTGAACGTGTCACAACTGTCA
>JBCCUO010000725.1:0-2695 GCA_039196805.1 Planctomycetota bacterium
CCGCCGGCAGCAGATCAGGCGTGAATTGCAAACGTTGGAAATCAGTCTGGATCGCCTGGGCCAGGCAGGAGACCGCCGTCGTCTTGGCTAGACCGGGTACGCCCTCAATCAGCAGGTGGCCGCCGGTCAACAGACCGACCAGCATCCGATGCACTAAGACGTCCTGCCCGACCAGCACCTTGCCGATCTCGGACATCAGTTGCCGAAACGGGGCGCTGGCGGAACCGGCAGTGGGGACGGCGGCTTCGGAGTCTGTACTTTGGCGGGCGGCCGGGGGATGGACGCCATCGGGATTCATAGAAATCGGTTCCTGCAACGGCCAGTTTCCTTTCGCAAGTTAAGACAGTCGATCAAGCTAGGTGATCCGTAGACTAACAAACTAGTTGTCGAGCGGTCCTGACGAGTTAACCCATTCGAGTTGTCGTGTCATCTTCGAAGAGCATCAAGTCGATCTGCAAGCTCAGCAAAGAGCGGCTATCCGACGTTCTACCTGAATTGGCCGCCGAGTCGTTGCATTACCCATATATCTGCCGCAAAAGCGGCCCAATCGCGGCCAGCAAGAAACGACTCTGCAAACCGGTCGCGATCGAGAAGTTGTTGGTCGGGCGGGTCAACGACGGCCTGGATCGAAGTTAACTGAGAGTCATTTTCGATAACGCAAATAGTTAAACAAAAAGGACTTAGGGAAGGCCGGCCGGGCTTGACGTTGAGTCTAGAGTGCTGGCAGACTGAACCGAGTTATCAACCAGCTCGGTGGGCTTCGCATGCACGCGGTTTGCACGTTGCCAACGCACGCAGTCTTCTTGAGCCGCACCTGACGCGAAGCCTGAATCGAGCCCCGAAAACCGAAGGTATTACAGACGATGGATAAAGCAGCCGTTATCGACCAATTGAATGAGATCCTGAAGCACGAATGGACGGGCGTTGCCCAGTACTCGCAAGCATCCTTTGTGATCGAGGGCGTTTGGCGTGAGGTTTATGCCGAGAAGTTCGAAGGCGATGCCAAAGAATCGTTTGGACACGCCAAGCTGATTGGGGACAAAATCGTTGCCCTCGGAGGTGTTCCGGTTGCGACGCGAAATGAAATCGCTCAGTCCCGCGACTTGAAAGAGATCCTGGAGTTCAGCTTGGCGTTTGAGTCCAAGGCGGTCGAGATGTACACCAAGGCGCTGGAGCTTGCTGACTCCGAGCGTAGCTTGGTGGTCTTCTTGGAAGACATTTTGGTCCATGAGCAGGAGGGTGTCGATGAGTACACGAAACTGCTGCGTGACGTAGGTAGCGTGGCTGCCGGCGGTGTCGCGAAAACGGGCTGATCGTCTGTGACCGACAGGAACGTCCAAGACGACATTGTGTGGCATGATCATGCGGTGTCGCGAAAACAACGCGAATCGCAGCTTGGTCAACGTGGCTGTGTGGTCTGGTTCACCGGACTGAGTGGCTGCGGGAAAAGCACGATTGCTAATGAACTGGATCGTCAGCTTCACCAGCAAGGTCGCTCGACGATGCTGCTGGACGGCGACAACATCCGCCATGGCTTGTGTGCCCCGCCTGCGGCTTTGCTCGACGAGCACGGGCAGGCATTCTCGGAACGATTCGGTCTTGGCTTCGGTGAGATTGACCGCGAGGAAAACATTCGCCGCATTGGTCATGTGGCCGGGCTCTTGGCGTCTGCGGGACTCATTACGTTGACTGCCTTCGTCAGTCCGTATAGACGTGACCGGATGCGGGTCAAGCAGATCGTGAATTCTGGCGGCGGTCTGGGGGATTTCGTCGAGGTGTTCGTCGACACACCGCTGGAGATCTGCGAGCAACGCGACCCGAAGGGCTTGTACAAGAAGGCGCGAGCCGGGGAGATCAAGCACTTCACCGGAATTGACGATCCCTACGAAGCTCCCACGTCTCCGGCGATTCGCCTGGACGGATCGCTAGGTGAGACTCCCGCGGAGATGGCCGCTCACGTGCTGGACTGGCTGGAGCGTCGCTCGTAGTGGATGCGGTCCGGCCTGCGATTCTCGTCGAGCGTCCGGAATTCTCGCGTGTCCCGCAACGCCAATGGGTACAGAATCGGCTCGGCGGCCGATTCCGTTACTGGGCGAATTCGTGCCAGAATGCCCGCAATTCGGGGACGATCTGGCCACATTTGGCGTTGCGTGCCCCGCCCGACTCGGTAAACTCCCCGATCTCCGGAAAGCAGAACGAAACAGTTAATTAACGACGAACAAAGAATGACGATTTCCAAAGAACGGAAAGCGGAGTTGATCCAAGAACACCGTCATCAAGACGCGGATACAGGATCACCCGAAGTCCAAATCTCGATCCTGACGGAACGGATCAACGGCTTGACCGAGCACATGCGAACGCACCGCAAGGACTACGCGTCGCGTCGAGGTCTGCTGGGTTTGGTGAGCCGCCGAAGGCGACTGTTGGATTATGTACGCGGTGAGGATCCGCAACGATACCTCGATATCATTGGTAAATTGGGCATCCGAAAGTAGGCCCTTTCGAGCCGCGATCTTCGCGACGATGGCATTCAGCCGACTCGCCCGATCGGGCGGCTCGGCTCTCTTCTTTTTGTCGCCGGATTCGCAGCTCTGTGTTGCGGCGATCGTCACTTTCAGGCGACCGGCGATTGCGGCGGAATGGCATGAGCAAAATTGGCTCGCTTCCGACCGTATCAGTCTTGCCCCGAGCGATC
>JBCCUO010000726.1:0-2692 GCA_039196805.1 Planctomycetota bacterium
ACAACATCGACCAACCCGAGATTGCCGGCCAGTTGGGCGAGCGAAAAGCAGGGAGCATCATCGACACAGGAGCCGATATCGTCGCATCCGGGAACATCGGCTGCTTGACGCAGCTGGAGACCCACCTGAATCGGCAAGGGTCAACGATCCGAGTTCTTCACACGATGCAAGTCTTACGGGATGCGATCCGAGGAAGGTCTCTCGGAGGCAACTAGCTGGCCAAGAGATGGTGGGACATCGCTACACGGAAGAATAGCCGGGCGCCAGCCCGCGAACAGATCACCGACGTTGGCATACACACCCCAAGGCGGATCGCGATACGGAGGAACTGTCGAGAATGATGAGCAAGGGCGTCCAATAGCCATGAAATACGCTGCGTTCTTGAGCGGAATCAACGTCGGTAAGCGACGTGTCAAGATGTCGATACTCGCGGAGACCTTCGAGCGACTTGGGCATCAAAACGTCGGAACTTACATCGCTAGCGGAAACATCGTGTTCGAGAGTACGAAGCGGAAGAAGTCACTAATCGAGGACACGGCAAGTCGAGCTCTTCAGCAGACGCTCGGGTATGACGTGAACGTCTTCGTTCGATCAGCCGATGAAGTTGCGACGATCGCCGATACAGAGCATTTTAGAAGCGACGAAGCCTGTAGCGCCGCAATCAACGTTGGTTTGATGCGAAACTCACTAGATGCGGCCACGGCTGAATCATTGGAGTCCGTGCAAACCAAGCAGGATTCCTTTCGAGTCATCGGCAGCGAGTTCTACTGGATCTGCAACACCAAGATCTCCGAGTCAAAAGTCTGGGACCTACCCGAGATCAAGCAACTCGCGCTTCCGAAATGCACGCTTCGCAACATCTCAACGATAAGGAAGCTCGTTGCCAAGTTCTTTACTGGCTAGGACGAGTGCCCAGTGGTTTGGGGGTCGGGTGCTCGATTCCCAGACAGAGGCACGATGCGGTGTCACGTCTAGCTGGCCTTTGCCTGACTGACCAAGAACAACATTTCTCGAGCAATCTGTCGACAGCGCTCGTCGTAGACGTCCGACTCCTGGTCCGTGTCGTCAGATACCTTGGGGTCAACGTATTTGATCACAACACGATGATCGGCTCCGGATACGGTCGGGCATCTCTGATCGGCATCGGAGCAAACCATGACCGCGATGAAGTTGGACTTCGGATTCGGCGACTGGTCGTACACCTTGGAAAAACACTCCAGCGGTGGCGTCATTTCCGAGTAGCGAACGTGATACTTCGGATTACCGTCTCGACCAGGCCTGTCGATGACGCCGTCGCCCAAACCAATGTCTCCCAGCGGCGCGGCGACTCGCACCGATTCCACTTGCAGGCCAGTACGACAAAGGCATGCCACGATCCGCTCGTTCATCGCCGTGGCTTCGGTCCCTCCACTGAATGTCTCTAGTGGGATACCGTAATACTCTGCCGCGATCGCGGCCCAGACCTGTGCCAGATGACTGCGTCGTGAGTTGTGCGTGCAGACGAACGTGATCGGGCAACGTGAACGCTTCTCGGTGGCTTTCCGTATGAACGATCCTAGTTCGATCAATTCAGACTTCCGAGCGTCTGGGATTTGATCCCATTCTCCGATCCGGTCGTCAACGTACGCCTGAACAGCGGCGATCAAAGAAGCAGTCGTCATCTGAGGCACCTGTTGCGGGTTGCTGGCTGGCCAAGCCCTGGTCTGGGATTGGCGATATTATTCACGATCATGGGCTAACGGGGTACAGCCGACTCCCTTGCAGCGTTCTGGCACACGATCAGCTAATGAAACATCCCAAACGCCGCCGCAAGCCAACCGATCGCTTCTCATCGGAGGCCGAAAAACTGCGAGCGCTCGCCAAGGAGCATCAGGCGGAGGGCCGGACCATGGCCGCCCTGCGCGTTCTGGATCGCTTGATCGACATTGGGCAGGCGGATGCGTCAACCTGGTTGACCGTGGGTCAGCTACTGATGCTGCACCGCGAGCCGGCTCAGGCGATTGGGGCACTCGAGCAAGCGGTCGCAATCGAGCCTCGCAACGCGGAAGCCCGGCACGAGCTGGGCCGCGCACTCTACAAGCTGGGTGGCGTCGCCTTGGCGAGCGAGCACCTCGAGCGGGCGACTGAGCTGTGTGACAAAATCGATCCATGGATCGCGCTGGCCACGCTGGCACCGGGGAACCCGTTGTACGAGCAAGCCGATATCATGAAGATACGGAAACAGCTGGCCAGCCGGTTAGCCAACAGGGACAGAAAAGCCGTGTCCAGTCGCGAGCGACGGCCCGGCAAACCAAGAGTGGGTTACGTATCCAGTTGGTTTGACAGACCGAACTACATGAAGCCGGTCTGGGCGTTGATCAACCATCACGACCGTAGCCAGTTCGAGATCCACTTGTTCAGCGACACCGCGATCGACAGTGGATTTCCCGGCTACGTCGATCACGTGGAAGATCGATTGCACGCGACCGGTGGCCTATCGAACGATCAGTTGGCCGATCGGATTCAAAGCGAATCGATCGATCTGCTGATTGACCTGAATGCCTACAGCACCACCGAGCGACTGGGCTTGTTCACGGCACCAACCGCGCCCGTGACGGCGGCGTGGTTCAACATGTACGCCACGTCCGGGCTTCCCGGGTTCGACTACCTGATCGGTGACCAAGCCACCATTCGGCCTGGGGATCAGGACCAC
>JBCCUO010000727.1:0-2681 GCA_039196805.1 Planctomycetota bacterium
GCGACACGTTTATTCGTCCGGGCAACCAATGAAGATGATCGCCGAGCGAGTCGGTAAGACACCCGAAGCCCTCTACAAGCTGATCAGTCGGCTTCGTCGTGAACTGCACCGCTGCGTCGAGCGTTCCTTAGCCGAGGCGAGCGAATGATGACCGCATCTGAGTTTCAGCTGCTGGAACGGTATCTTGATGGCACGCTGGAACCGCGAGACCAAGAATCGCTACAGAGCTTGTTGCGTCGCAGCGCGGAAGCCAGGTCGACGCTGCGAACGTTAGCCACAATCGATTTTGGCTTGCAAGACCTCAGCGAGGGCGATCCGTCGCCCAGCCTGGGAACGGACGCCAAGATTGCCGAGATTGATTTGGCGGCCAGGCGAACCTCGGCATTCCCCGAGGCCAAGAGGTTGCTTCTGATTGCCGCGGCCCTGCTGGCGGTCGCGACGGCGGGTTGGCTGATTCGGCGCGAAGAGGATCAAGCGTTGCCAACACCCGACAGCTCATCCTCACCGATGATCGCCAAGGTGATCGGGCTGGGCGGAGTCGTCCTGTGGACGGGAGATGGCGGCCGCGTCACAAGTGACCTGAAAATTGGAACGCAATTGACCGGCGGGACGATCGAGGCGGCAAGCCCAACCTCGTGGGCGGAGCTGGAATTTGATGATGGGTCGACCGTCGTGGTATCGGGTGATTCTCGGCTGACGTTTTCCGACTTCGGACAAAAGATCCTGTATCTGAAACGGGGCAACGTGGTCAGCAGCGTGAAGCCTCAGTCAGCCGAGCGCCCGATGTTGGTTCACACCCGCACGGCAACGCTCGAGGTCTTGGGGACCGAGTTCAATGTTCATGCCGATGTGGATGCCACCGCTTTGAATGTTACCGAGGGCAAGGTGCGGCTCAAGCGGCTGATCGATGGGCAGACCGTTGATGTGCCGGCCAACGAACGCGTGGTGGCAACCAGCCAAGCCAAATTGCTGTCGTCACCCATCCCGAGCCTGGTCAGTCGTTGGACCAGTCAACTGGACCAACGATCCAACCAAGTCCTGGGGAAATGGATGCCCAAAACTGCCGGGCAACCCGCACGGCTCAGGACGATTCCCTACCAGCACACCACGGCCCAGGGCGATCGAATCATGGTCTTTGCCGCTGGAATCTTGGTGTCCGCAGCTGATGGGGGACGCGTATATCTGCATTCGGATTCCCAAATCCGAGTTCAGGGCCGGGCTCAGCGTGCCACTGCGGCCGCGTTTGGCGTAACGGTCCATCGCCCGGGCAGTCGTCAGCGAGAGGACTTCATGATTTTCCGTCAACTGTTGACGCCTGACACCGACGGGTCGTTCGACGTGACCGTGGCCGCTAAAGACCTGCGGCTCGAATCGTCCTTCACGACCGGCCATCAGGACTCGCCCGCCACGCCCGTCGATGCGATCGTCGACTCCTTCTTCTGTTCGACACTCACTGATGCACCGGTGCTAGAGATCGTTAGCGTTGCAGTCTTTCGCCCCACGCCCAATAGCGACAACGCACGAAGCAACCGATAAAGGGTACCCGTTGTGGGATTGAAACCAACCGAACATCGCCGACTGGTCGGCTCTCGGGACGCGAAACGTACCTGCTGCGAAAGCCTCGCTGTTCAGTCGCGCAACCAAGCCAAAGTCTTCGCGTTATTGATCTGGATGGCTGGCATGGGGCAAACCATGGCTCAGGGGGATCCGCTCCAGACGTTGCTGGACAATCACGCCGCGGCTGTGGGTGCCGAGCGGCTACTCACCCACGTGAAATCGGTGCACCGCCATGGATCGGTGAGCGGACAGAGTAGCTATGGGCCGCTGCAGGGTGACGTTCACGAGGTGCGCGACTACGTCAACCGTCGTGGGCGCGACTCGTTGAATCTGAGCGGTTACCGCAGCGATGTTGCCTGGAAGAACCAAGTAGGTTGGTCGCAGGATACATCGGCGGGCCTGAGGGACTTGTCCCTTGAAGAAGTCTTGCTGGCCGAAGTCAGCGGTTGGCCCAGTCCCCTGGTCGCCGTCCGTCTGGGCAATCAACTCAAATTGACACTTATGGGGAACCGGCGGTTCCACGGCAAACGTTGTACGGTCGTCACCACAGGGGATGAGGGCTTCACGTTTTACTTGGATCCTCAAACCCACTTGCTTCACGGCATGGCGACGCCCGGCGTAACTGCCACGTTCGCCGATTATGAACCGGTCGGTGGCGTGCAGTTTCCGGGGCAACGTACGTTCACCATAGAATCACGAAAGGTGACACTGACCTACCGATACGAATCGACCAAAATCAACGAACCAGTCGACCTAGGCGAATTTGATCCTCCCCGGTCCGACCCCGGCCCGCGTGATGACTCTTCCCTGACGACGAGATTGGGGCGGTCGAATGAAGCATTGCCCGCTGACGCCATGCAACTCATTCACTCGCTGGACAAGGACGGCGATGAAAAGATCAGCCGCAAGGAATCGCCTGAAGACTTGCGACTCTTCTTCGGCGACTACGACCGAAACAGAGATGGTTGGATTGACATTCGCGAGGCTCGTCGCATCCTTCGTTACGTCGACGGCGCAGTCTCGCCTTCAGCGCCAGCCAAAAAGGAAGCAGAAGGTCTAACGGTCGCGCAACTCATGAGCTTTCTGGACAAGAATGGGGACGACAAGATCTCGGAAGAAGAAGC
>JBCCUO010000728.1:0-2676 GCA_039196805.1 Planctomycetota bacterium
CAATCGACGCGCTGGCGACGCCGGCTGTGAGAGAAGCGAATGCCTCCAAGCTGCCTCGCAAGTTCACCTCCGCCACGTCCGCTCCGGTTCCATCGGCGTTCTCTCGATCGCTAACGAAGAATCCATCGGTCAAGTCGACGGGGTCTTTGGAATCCAAGAATTTCCGCAATCCAAGTGTGTCGTACCCAAACGAGAACTGAGCATCGACACCGATTCCGCCTACCAATTCAATCGCCAGCGGCCCAGTAATCGGGACGGTGATGCCCATCGCGAAATCAGCCGCCAGCTTGGGTGTTTGGTAGGCGAAGAGCGTTGCGTCCTGCCCAAGTAGCACGCCGATCAAACTGGTGGGATTGTCAAGAATCGGGAACTGAAATCCGCCACCCGTGATCGAAGTCATCCTGTCGATGAAACTCGCCGATTCTTGTGCGAATCGTTCTTGCTGATCGCTGCCGCTGAATCTTGAGAGCTCATCCGCAATGTCGGTCTCGTCGATCGCCGCGTCGTCCGCCGACACTGCGTTTGGATCCGTGGCACTGCCAACGATGATCACCTCGCCGAGCGGGATCATGACGGATTCACCAGCCGCCGGCGTTGGAATCGAATTGGCGATGTCGACAATCTGCACGATTGCATCGATCATCTCGACGTCGACATTGCCCAGTAATGAAGCGAGATCCAACAGGTTCACGGCATCATAAGGAGCCGTGGCATCGGCGAACGTATCGACCAGGAAGTCCAAATCGTTGGCGACGGGAATTGGCTCGGTCAGGATGTCGACGATTGGTTGAATCGGCTCCAGTACCGACTGCACTCGACCGAGAATGTCGCCGGCAAAACCGGAAACGAAAGAGCCTAGGTCGAGTTCGATGTTCTCGATTGCTAGACGCTCCACACTGCCCGCTAGGTTTGAGCCATCGAATGTCCAAGCGAGCACGATGTCCCCATGCAGTTCTGGCAATGCGACGAACGTTGTTCCCGCGACGATTCCGAGATCGACGTTTGCACTACCAGTCAGCGCAGAGTCCACGAGTCGGTCGAGCGTCGAATCACCGCTTAGCAACTCTGCCATCGTCAGCTTGCCATCGCCAGAAGGCTCCTTCAAGTCAACGTCGAACTGTCCGTCGAAGCTGGAGCCCTGATCGATGACTTCGACTTGGAATAAGCCAAGCGTTCCGGTCAGGGCGGCATCCGGAAGTGCAACCTCGACATCCAAGTCGATCTCGTTGAGATCTGTGGTGCTAATGTAGAACCCATCGTTCGAGTTAACTCCGATCCCGATGTCGATCGCCCACTCAAGCGTCGCGGCGACATCGCCTTCCAGATCAAGCCCGACGCCCGGCAGTCCCAAATCAAAGTCGATCCCAGCATCTGCGAGATAGGAATCCCCCAGAGACAGGTTGAGCGTTGCTTCCCGCGTCTCCGAGTCGACCACCAGATCGACATCGCGGTAATCGACAACGTCATCGCCATTGATGTCACTGAGTCGCATGACACTACCGAGTGCGCGGTGAAGCACCAACTTGATCTCATCGACGAGTTGTTGAGGCTGCAATTGATCGCGAAGAATCGGCAGGGCGTCTTTACGAACATCCCCTAAGAAGTTCGCTGCCGATTCGAGTTGTTCGCCCACCATGGGGAGGCTTTGATTCAGCACCTGTTCACGGAGCAAGTCTTCGATGTGTTGCAGCAAGGCATCCAACCCGTCTGCGAGGACTCGCAAGCCGTCATCAAGCGGATCAAAGTCGTCCACGAGCGAATTGACAGCGGGTGCCTGTAATGTGACGTCAGGGTCTTCAGCGTTGAAAAGCCCAGCGACGTTGCCGATGCCAACAATGATTGCGTTGGCGTCCTCGATGGTGCTGCCACCGACCGGATCATTGGCCGTTGGGAAATAGAGCGGCAGAACAATCGATGCACCGGCATTGAAGACAGTTTCGACTTCGGTTGTATCCAGAGACCGAATGTCATCGCGCGAGTATCGGCCCGCGGCGACCTTGGCCAAACCGGCCGACAAACGCGCAGGTTCTGCTGTGCCTGCATTGCCGTCCGCGTTGATGTTCAACGTGCCGTCGGCAACAAACAAGCCCAATGGCCCGATCGCGACGGAAGCATCAATATCCGTCGCCGAAACAGTCAATTCGATGTTCAATTTGCTGGTGTCATCCACAAAGAACTGAGGTGTTGCGGTGCTACCATCAAGCATGCCGGCAACATCAATTCCAAAGCTAAGCGTCGCATCAAACAGACCCCTGGTGTCGATCTGAGTCGAGCCTCCGACGTCTACCAGATCGCTCAACATATCGAATGCGTTGGAGTCATCCGACGAAGCCGCAATCAACTCCGCCAAGTCAAGCGATAGCGGTACGGGGGCCGAGCTTGCTCCCTTGTATTGGACGATCATTCGCATCACGTTGTCTTGCCAGTTGAGGCTGACGTCCAACAAGTCTGGGCTCAGACCCAACGCATCTTCCAAGAGTGATTCAAAACGCTCGCCAAGATCCTGGATCGTCGCCTCGTCAGTCTCCAACAGAGAGTCAACTGCTTGCTGCAGCTTCGTGGCGTGATCGATCAAGTCGTCTACACTTAGGCCGATCCCAGGAAGCTCGCGATCCCAATGGCTTTCCGACGTCAGGTCCTCGACCATCGCGATTACCTCGCCCGCGAAATCCACCC
>JBCCUO010000729.1:0-2674 GCA_039196805.1 Planctomycetota bacterium
GAGATCAGCCAGGCAGTTGATTCCAGTCGCCGCCGAGTCGAACGCAGTTTGCAAACCTCCCGTGAGCGTTTGGCCACCTTTTTGATCGACGGCGACGACGGCGCGCAAGCCTAAGGCAGTTCTGAACTGCCAACCGTCGCATAGGAATGTTGCAGCGTCCAGCCTGAGTTTTCGCGCGTCGAGTTGTGTAGTATCCGGGCTCGTCTCTTGGCCAGCTTTCTCTTGTTGGGAACCCTGATGCACTGCGACCCGATCGACGAAGTGATTCGTGAATTCGAACAGGACTGGTCGGCAGCATCGATCGATCAGGTCCAGGCGACACTCGGCCGACATCATCTGTTGGATGATCCTCTCGCGATTACCGAACTGGTGCGCATCGATATCGAGAAGCGCTGCGAGTCCGATCTCGCATATGACCTTAGTGACTACTTTTGCCGGTTTCCCACGCTACTCGATGACCCAGATCGCGTCGGCGAGATGGCCTATGAAGACTTCCGCTGCCGCGCGGCCAACGGATGGTCGGTTCCCGCATCGCGGTGGCAGCAGTTGCCTCGAATCGAACGGCAAACCTGGTTTCGAGCGCTAGTCGAAGAGGAATTGCTTCAGGTGGGTCACCGCCTCGGAGCGACAACGGGGGACGCAAGCGTTGCGCCGGAGTTAGTATCGCAACTGAGCGACATTGGCTTTGACGCCATCAGTACCATCGGCCGTGGTTCGTTCAGCGTTGTTGTGTTGGCGCGGCAGAGCGACCTGGCCCAACGTGGCGTCGTGCTGAAAGTGGTCCGGCAAACGTTCTCGGAACCGGAAAGCCTAGCCACACTCCAACACACGAACATCGTCCCCATCTACTCGGTCCACCGAATCCCCGATCGATCGGTGCTTTGCATGCCATATGCGGGGCAGTTGACGTTGGCAGAATTCCTTCGTGAACGCCCTGAAAGCACCGATCGCAGCGGTGATGGATTGGCATCCACGGTGAGACACGGTTCCCGCTCCGCGTCCAGTGACCACATACAAGACGACGTCGAGCTGGACGCAATCGCAACGTCAACGGCCGACTCAACCAATACGGAAGCGGAATCCTCGGACGACCACCTCGGGCCACTCGATGAAATCGAAGGCCTCCGCTGCGAACAGCTGGCGTTGTGGATGTTTTCTCGGCTCTCCGCCGGACTTGCCCATTCGCACGCCGGCGGGATTCTGCACGGTGACCTCAAGCCGGCGAATGTCTTGATCCGCAGCGACGGGGAGCCTGCCTTGCTGGATTTCAACTTGGCACGAACCACGGGACAGTCGAGCGTCAATCGTTTCGGTGGCACTCTCGGCTACATGCCACCGGAGACGCAGCGCGCATTACTGTCCGCGGCACCGCCGGAGGCCATGATCGAGTCGGATATCTACAGCTTGGGCGTGATGCTGTACCAGTTTGTTACGAGCCGGTTGCCATTTGAGCCGCCATTGTCGATGGCCCCCGAGGACGTTCGCTCCGCACTAGAACGACGCGAAAAGCAGTCCCGTGTGCGCTGGTTCGCTCAAGACCAAGCGTCGCGTGGCCTTAAACGCATCATCGAACGTTGCTTGGAACTCGAACCATCGGCACGCTACCGATCGGCGAGGCAACTCCGCGACGATCTGGATTGCCAAGCCCAGCAACAGAGCCTGCGCCACACTACCGAGCCGCTCTCGGATCGCATCACCAAGAGCATCCGCAGAAGCCCCGCCTGGTACTCCGCCGCCGCCATCACGCTGGCGTTGACCGGACTGCTAGGTTTCGCAGTATCCAAGTCGATCCAGGCGAGCAAACAAGCAAGCGTCGAACTACAGCAGCGTACAAAGGCGGAGGCCGAAGCTCGCCTAAAGGAATCCCAACTGGCTTTCAACCGGTTTGAAGAAGCGTCCAGCAAAGTCCTTGCCGCGCTAACACTGGATCCGGTGCGTGGCGATCGCAGCAGAATCGAATCGACATTGAATCTGATCGAAGGTATCGACGTACTTTCCAAGGTAGATCAACGATTCCTCTTAGACACGCCGGGGCTGACATCTGAGGAACGTGCGCACAGGAAGACGGTTCTCTACCGCCACATAGGACAATTGTTCTACGCTGAAGCCAAATACTTGGAGGCGCGATACGAGCGTGGTTCAGTACCGCGCGAGAAACTTGCACTCATCGAACAGCTTTCCGATGCTGCCGAAGCGTACGCTCCGGCAACTGATTGTCGATCGATTGGATTCATAGAAGCAATGCGAACGCGGCTGCATGGAGACCTTGAGCACGCAAGCGGCATGATGGCAGCGGCCAGGAAAATCAAGGCGTGCTCATCTTTAGAGCTGTATTTCGACGTACTCAGGAACCTGGGAACAAAGCAGGTCATCGCCGCAAATAGGAAACTTGACGAAAGAGGGGATGATGGATCGGTTCCTGCGGGAGCACTCTGGACATCACGCGCGTTAGCACAATTCGCGAATCACCGGTATGACGTTGCAGAGAGATCCTTCACTCATGCACTCGATAAATTGAGCGACTCGTCGCAACTGTACTTTTTTCGCGGCCTTTGCTATTTGGAACTAACAGAAGGCGCAAACGCATACGATGACTTTTTGAAGGCAACTGAACTTGACGTCACGAACGCTGCCGCTTGGGGGAAGCTAGTCAAGGCTGCTGCGTATGGTGCCA
>JBCCUO010000730.1:0-2672 GCA_039196805.1 Planctomycetota bacterium
GATCCCAACCAGAAGCGTCAGCGAAGGATCTCCCGCAAGTCGCAATCCGCTTCTCCCTCGCTGACCGCTGACGAGGGGAGCAGATCCCTCGCTGACGCATCGGGTTGAGATGGATTCGTCTGGCTGATCGCCAACAGCTAACAGCCAACCGCTTCTTCACCCTCGCTGACCGCTGACCGCTGACCGCTGACCGCTGACCGCTGACCGCTGACCGCTGACGGCTAAGTTCAGTTCGTGTGCGGTGTATTGGCGTCGGCCATGGCTGCGAGTTGCACCGTTGCTCGGCCCTGCTCCTTCTCGAGATAGGCTCGTCCCATTTTTACGTTGACGTGGTCCCAAGGCAGCTTGTCCATCATCTGATATTGCTGATGGACCTGTTTGTCGATGTCGATTCCCGCGTCGGCAATGGCGGTCCACCATCGCTCCGGATTCAGATGCTCGGTCCAGCCGTCCATTCGGGCACCTCGCTCCCACGCCAGCCGGATGGCTTTTCCGGTGCGGCGATCTCCCCGACTCAGCACACCTTCCAGAAGGCTGGTTTCGATGTCGTGGCACTTGATATTGACACTGCGGATCTTGCGGCGTTTCCACATGTACTGATGTGCCCACTGGAAGTACTCGCGGCTCTGCATGCCATTCCATTGATAGGGCGTATGCGCTTTGGGGACAAAGTTGGAAACGCTGGCGGTAACTCTCGCGTAGCGACCGTTGACCTCCTTACCGACCGTGGCAATCGTTTCCGCCAAGTCGACGATTCCGTCCAGGTCGATGGGGCGTTCGCCTGGGAGTCCGCACATGAAGTACAGCTTGATGCTGTCAAAACCGTTTTGGAAAGCGACGCGGCAGCCTTCGATCAAGTCACTGTTTTTGATCTTCTTGCGAATCTGTTCGCGCATGTCATCGCGTGCCACTTCGGGTGCCAATGTCATGCTGCGACGCCGGTCGCTACCGAGCAGGATCGGCAGCGTTCGAAGTTGATCGTTGACTCGTAGGCTGGGAACGCTGATGTTCACGTTCAATGGCTTGAACTCTTCGTGCAACCGATGCACCAGCGTTTCGAAATGCGGGTAGTCGCTGCTGGAAAGCGACAGAATGCTAATCTCGTTGTAGCCCGTGTTGCGGTAGCTCTCGATCGCTCCCTGGACGATTGTTTCCACTTCGCGAATGCGAAGCGGTCGCTTGATCACCGTGCTCTGACAGAATCGGCACAAGTGGGGACAGCCTCGCATGATCTCGACCGCGATCCGGTCGTGCACGCATTCGACATAGGGAACAATGGGATTCACCGGAATCGGGATGCCATCTAAATCCTTGATCACGCTGGGCGCGATCGTCTCGGGGACGTCGCTTCGCGTGCGAGTGATCGTCGCGATACGGCCGTCGGCGTAGTCCGGCTCGTAGAACCTTGGCACGTAGGCATACTCGAGTCGTTGAGCGACTTGGACAAGCGATTCTTCGCGTTGCCGACGTCCTTCCTCGCCGTCCGCGTAGCTGCCATCTGGCCGACGGTACGACTCCTTCAACTCGATCCACAGATCACAGATCTCCGGCAAGGCGGGTTCGCCGTCCCCGGTGATCATGACATCGAAGTAGTCCGCCATCGGCTCGGGGTTTTGGCAGCACGGTCCTCCGGCCACCATCAGGGGATCGTTCAGGGTCCGCTTCACGGAGTCCAATGGGACACCGCCCAGGTCCATCATCGTCAGCACATTGGGCGAACTGATCTCGTACTGCAGACTCAGGCCGACGACATCAAACTCGGACAGCGGTGTGAACGTCTCCAAGCTGTAGAGTGGCAGGTCGTGCTCGCGCAGCTTGGCTTCCATATCGGGCCAAGGGGTGAAGACGCGTTCGGCGCACCAATCGTCGCGACGATTCATCAGGGAGTACAGGACTTGCAGCCCGTGATGGCTCATCCCGATCGTGTAGGCGTCTGGAAAACCAAGGCAGAGCTTCGCGCGCATCTGTTCGTGGTCTTTGACCACGATGTTGCGTTCTCCGCCGACGTACTGAGCGGGTGTCTGGACGTGCGGCCAAACGGTGGCTTCCAATTGTCGGCGGTAGGAATGGTTGATCATGCGAGCTCAGCGTGAACCGAAGAGGCGTTGGGGACTGATCGTCGAGACGACTGGGATTCGCTAGAGTGTGGACTGTTGCATGGTATTCACGCAAGACAAACCTGAAACCGGGAACCACGGTGAGCGATTTTGAATCGGTCGGCAAAGTGTCCGACTTTGAAGAAGGCGTCGGCAAGGCGGTCGCTGTTGACGGCCGGATGGTCGCCGTCTTTCGCCAGAGTGACGGCTGGTACGCCATCGATGACCTCTGCCCCCACATGGGGGCTTCGCTTGCCGAAGGCTATGTTGAAGGGGATACCGTCACGTGCCCTTGGCACGCCTGGCGTTTCTGCGTGAAAGACGGGACGTGGCAAGACAACCCGAAAACGAAGGTGGACTGCTTCGAGGTCAAGGTCGACGGGGACGACGTGCTGGTGAGGGTCGGCGACTAGGCGACCTCAAACGCCTGCCCCACGTCCAGGACTGCGGGGGACGCGCTGGTCTCCCGTTGAACGCGGTCTGCCCATCCGGCGGCATCTTGCTCGATCGGAGGCCAGGTGCCGTAGTGACTGGGGAGGACATGTTTGGGTTCGATTAGCTTGATCGCTTCGATGC
>JBCCUO010000731.1:0-2668 GCA_039196805.1 Planctomycetota bacterium
ATGGGATGGTCACTCGGAATGGCAGGCGGAGATTCCGCGGTCGCCGCGCCACCGCACTTGGTGGTCTATTTGTCCGACGACCTGGGACGGCTGGAAACTTCGATTCACGGCTCACCCGACGTTCGAACACCCACGCTGGATCGATTGGCGGCAAGCGGCATGACGTTCGACCGCGCTTACGTCGCCTCACCTTCTTGTTGTCCCAATCGTTACTCGCTGCTGACCGGTTTGATGCCCGCCCGGCATGGCGCACATCCCAATCACAGCCAACCGAAAGAGGGAACCAAGTATCTGCTGCCCATTCTCAAATCGCTGGGCTACCAGATCGCCTCGTTCGGCAAGGTGGCTCACGGCCGCCGGAAGATGGAGGGCGCCGACGACAACACTCCGGCACCACGCAACCTGTTCAAAAACGTCCAGCAATATCTTGAGACCAAATGGCAAGGTGGCCCCCTATGCCTGCTGGTTGGTGACCGCCGGCCTCATGTCGCTTGGACCAAGGAGATGGAATACGACCCCGAGGCTGTTCGACTTCCGAAGCACTTTATCGACACTCCAGAGACACGGCGTCACTGGTCACGCTACCTGACGGACATCACCGGTATGGATCGCGAAATGGGCCAGGTGCATGAGTTGGTCCAAGCCAAGCTGGGCGAAAACAGCGTGTTCCTGTTCAGCAGCGACCACGGAGGCCAGTGGCCATTCGGAAAATGGAACCTCTACGACAGTGGCACGCGTGTTCCACTGGTCGTTACCTGGCCGGGAGTGATTCAGCCAGGTACGCGGACTGACGCCATGGTCAGCTGGGTTGACCTGATCCCCACCTTGATTGACTTGGCAGGTGGTGACGTCCCCAAAGACATCGATGGACTTTCGTTCGCCGGAGTCCTGCGGGGCCAGGCAAACCGTCATCGCGAACAGATCTTCACCACGCATACTGGTGACGGGAACATGAACGTGTTCCCGATGCGGAGCGTGACAGATGGACGATGGAAATACATCGTCAACCTGTGTCCTGAAGCGTATCACACCAACCATTCGGATCGACTCCGCAAGGATGGGGCTGGCGCATATTGGGATTCGTGGGATGCCGCGGCTAAGACTGATCCTGCTGCGGCAAAGATCGTCGATGCCTACTATCGCCGGCCGGCGGAGGAGCTTTTTGATTTGAGTCGCGACCCGACGGAACAGGCAAATTTGATCGAATCCAAGCAGACAGCCGACATCCGGGACACCATGAAGCAGCGGCTGAACGAATGGATTGACCAACAAGGCGATGACTTGCAGCCGCATCGCGAACCGCACTCCATCGACCAACCGCTCCCCGATCTAAAAAGTCCAGCGCGGTGAACGCAGGCAATCCACAGGTCTCGGACCTCGATAGCAATCGATGTGCTGGGCGACCAGACTTGTCGGCCGGCGATCCCCCTCCGCCCGCCGACTCCGATCACCGAGTATCCTGAAAGGGTGCCCCGTCCGATTCTTGACCTCGATCATTGGCTCGTCGTGTCTCCTGCTGTGATTCGTTCCCAGTGTCGATACGCCCGTCTCTCTCTGGGTCTGGGTTCCGCGTTGCTCTTGTGTGCCTTCAATGCAACGCTTGCAGCGGCTCAGTCGACGGCATCTGAGATCGCTAGGGCGTTCTTTGAATCGAAGATTCGTCCCGTATTGATCGAACACTGTGCTGACTGCCATTGGAGTGACACCGAGGCGAGCGGCGGATTGTTGCTCGATTCACGCGAAGCCCTACTGACGGGCGGCGACCTTGGGCCGGCAATCGTTCCGGGCGAACCGGGGACCAGCCTGCTGATCAAAGCGATCGCTTATGAAGACCCCGATCTGGAAATGCCTCCGGACGGGAAGTTGGATTCACGGACGATCGCGGACTTTCGCAAATGGATCCGAGAGGGTGCGTTTGATCCAAGGACGTCAACGGACTCGATACCAGTACCGAAACCGGCAGCTTACGGGTTAACAGTGGAGCGTGCCACGGAGCATTGGTCCTACCGCCCGCCCGACACGACGTCCTGGTTGCCAAGGGCGGGATCATTGAACGTTCGCGAGAGCACCGGAAGCAATTCCATCGTTTCGTCGGCAATCGACACGTTGATTGACCAACGCATCCTCGATGCTGGGTTAGTCGCCGCTCCGAGCGCTGAGCCTAGACAGTTGGTTCGGCGACTGGTGTTTGATCTTCATGGATTGCCACCGACAGCCGAACAAATCGATCGCTTTCTTGCCGACCGATCGCCGAATGCCTACCAGCGTCTGGTCGATCGCTTGCTGACGTCGCCACGGTATGGTGAGCATTTCGCGCGACGGTGGTTGGATGTGGTTCGGTATGCCGAGTCGATCACGCTGCGTGGCTTCGTTTTGCCGCAGGCCTGGCGTTATCGCGACTACGTCGTGAAGGCGTACACCGAAGATCGTCCGTTTGACCAGATGGTAAGGGACCAGATCGCGGGTGACCTCTTGACCACGGATGACGTGACTGAGTCGCAGCAGCGGGCGATCGCCACCGGATTTTTGGCCATGGGCAATTCCAACCTAGAAGACCAAGACAAAACCAAGCTGGAATTCGATCACATCGATGAACAGCTGGAAACCATCGGGCGAGCGTTCTTAGCGCAAACCATCGGATGTGCGCGCTGTCACGATCACAAGTTTG
>JBCCUO010000732.1:0-2666 GCA_039196805.1 Planctomycetota bacterium
CCTCCGTGTGCCGACGTACTGTGAACCAGGGGGACCCTGGGGGTTTAGTAAATATCTCTAACATGTTAAAAGCCCTGGCCTCTCAGGGTCGGAAAGCGCCCTCCCCGGCCGAGGGCACCGAAGCGGAGCGTTGGTCTGCGTCCGACCCTCTGGCAAGAGGGAGGGTGATATCAAAAAGCGCAACCTCAAAAAGCGCCAGCGATGGGCATGTCCCCTCTCGCTGGCGCTTCGGGCTGAGAGTAAATCAACACGCCGTCGCGAACGGCGGCGACTAACTCGCTAGTGGTCGCCGGCCGTGGACCAGTGTGTAAACGCAGGGGACCAGCACCAGCGTCAACACCGTGGACACGATCATCCCGCCCAGAACGGCGCGGGCCAGCGGCATCATCGCTTCGTTTCCAGGGGACAACTGAAACGAAAGTGGGATCATCGAAGCAACCAAGGTCAGCGATGTCATCAGAATCGGTCGAAGACGAACCTGAGCCGCTGACAACGCAGCATCACGCGGCGACACGCCATCGGCCAAACGACGATTGGCAAACTCGACCAGTAGAATCGAGTTGTTGACGACCACTCCGATCATCATCAACGTTCCCATCAGGGACTGAATATTGATGTAAGTGTTGGTCACATACAGCACCATCAAAACGCCTCCGATGCCCAAGGGGACGGCCAGCATGATAATCAGGGGATCAACAAAGGAACGGAACTGGGCCATCAACACCAGGTACACCAACAGTGCCGCCACGGCCAAGCCGATTCCCAACAGGCTCATGCCGGAACGCATCTTTTCCACCGGCCCCCTCAGCGTGACGGAGACGCCATTGGCGAATTCCATGTCGGCGAGTGTCGCTTCGATGTCGGACGCAACGGAGCCCAGGTCGCGACCCGAAACGTTGACGTGAACATCGTTCACACGCGAGATGTTGTAGTGCGCGATTTCGCCAGGGATGTTGACGCGACGAACCGTCGCCACATTGGACAGCGGCACGGTGATCGGACCGTCGGCCGTTTCCAAGGAAAGTGGAATGTTGCGAATCTGATCAAGGGACTCGAACGAGTTGGACTCGTACTGGACACCCATGAAGAAATCGACGCCTGACTTAGGATCAATCCAGATCGTCGGCGCGTAGCCAACACTGGACCCCAGGGCCGTCAAAACGGTCTGCGCGACCTGTTCTTGGTCGACGCCCAAGTACTTGGCGCGGGTACGATCGACCTGGACATCAAACTGCGGGTAGTCCAAGGACTGAGCAATCTGGACATCCTCGGTTCCGGCGATCGGCCGAATCGCGTCGACGATCCGCTCGGCGGCGTCGCGACATTGTGGAAGCGTGCCTGCGGAAACTTGAACGCTGATCGGCGTCGGCACTCCTTCATTGAGGGCCATGTTAACGATGCCGCCGGACACGAACAGAAACTCTTCCAGCGGATACTGCTCGGCCAACTTGGCACGCAGCTGTTCGACATACTGCTTTGTCGGCGTCGTGCGTCCCTGCTGCTTCAGGTTGACGATCAGGTAGGCGGTGTCGGGGCCGGAGTTGGAACTCAGCACGGTCGAGAATCCCGCCCCCTTTCCGACCGGTAGACCGATGTTCGCGATCAGGGTTTCGATCTGCTGCTCCGGAATGACCTCCTTGATGGTGTCCTCGATCCGCGCGACCAGCTTTTCGGTTTCAATCAACTCAGTGCCGGGAGCCGTCTTCAGTCGTAACTCAAACGATCCCGCATCCACTTCGGGAAACAGTTCACTACCAACCTGTGGCCAGAGCAGAAGGGACGCTCCGACGACCAGCACAACTGCAAGGCTGGTCACGGCGGGAGCATTCAATGCTGACGACAGAACGCGTCCGTAGGCTCCGGTGGGTGTTGTGGGGTCGGCTTCATTCGATGTCTGCGGCGTCGCGCGTTCACGAATGAAGGTACCGCAGAACGCGGGGACGACGGTCAGTGCGAGCACGTACGAGGCGCCGATCGTCATCGTCGCGGCCAGCGATAGCGGCGTGAAAAGATAGCTGATCATGCCGGTCAGAAAGACCGCGGGCAGGAACACCGCCAGGGTGGTCGCCGTGCCCGCCAGAATCGCCCCGGAGACTTCCTGTGCTCCTTCCAGCGCGGCCTGCATCGCGGGTTTGTCCATCCGCTGGTGACGAACGATATTCTCGACCACCACGATCCCCGCATCCACGACGGTCCCCACTGCTAGCGCGATGCCGCCCAAGGTCATGACGTTGATCGTTTGACCAGTGAAGGCGAAACCCAACGCCCCGATTAAGATCGCTAGCAAGATGGTCGCCACAATGATGACGGTCGGCAGCAAGCGTCGCAGGAACACCAGCACGACGATGGCAACCAACGCCGCCCCCAACCCGACTTGGGTCAACAGGTTGCTCATCGCCTTGCGTATGTATCCCGATTGATCGGAGACCAACGTGACTTCCGTCGCCTCCGGGATATCTCCCCGCTGCTTCATCTTGGGGATTTCGCGGCCAATCCCTTCGTAGATGCGATCGACAACCGCGATCGTGTTTTCGCCTGGCTCGCGAAGCAGCGGGCAATAGACGCTCCGCTTTCCATTGACGCGAACGATGTTGTACTGAAGGGCCGCGTCATCGACGACTCGAGCCACATCGCGAATGAAGACCGGACGGTCGTCACGAACAGCG
>JBCCUO010000733.1:0-2657 GCA_039196805.1 Planctomycetota bacterium
GTCAAATCGATCGCCGAATCGACCAACGGCGTTGATTTGGCCAGCGTGGCGTTGAGTTGTTCCTGCAGCTCCCGGATCCCAACGGATACCTGGTACTCGTGGTCGGCAAGATCTTCGATCAATTGCCGAAACCGTGCATCGCGCCCCGAACGACTGGGTGGGACCTCCCGGATCGAGTCGGCCAACGTGCCGGATTCCTCGCAAAGACGTCGCGATGCATGCGCAACTCGAGGGAGGTTCTCGGTGGATCTGTCGACGTTCGACACGATGTCGTGGCGATCCCGAATCCGGCTCAGCAACTCCTCCATCGCCGCGTCCAGTCGGTTCCGCAGCACGCGACTACGTCGCAAAATGAATGCACAATAGACTGCGATCGCGACCGGCAATCCGACCAGCGACAACCCCAAGATGTAGATCACGATGAATCGTCTAGAATTCTGATCGAAAAGATGCGTTGCTCAGAAAAGTCCAATCGAGTGATTCGCAAATCACTCGCTGGAAGTAACTGATTACCTCAACCTGGGTATCAAATGCAATGCCCCTTCACCCCCATCAGTGCGGTGCGAGCATCTCACAACCGGAACGACTTGAGTCTTCATGAGCAGAATTGTCAGCCGCCGCCCAAGCGATCAAGAAATCCCCACCGAATATCTCGGAAAGCTCATCCGGTATGTCCAAGGCGATTGCGTGCTGGAAGCACTCAGTGGACAGCAGCACTGGCTATGTGAACTGGCCGGCAGCATCAGTACCGAGCAGGTCGACCGCGTTCATCCGCCCTATCAATGGACGGTTCGCCAGGTGGTCGAGCACTGCGTCGATGTCGAACGTTTGTTTGGCCATCGCATCATGTGCCTAGCATCAGGCGGACTGACCGACTTGCCGCAGTGGGATGAAAACGTGGCGGCGGATAGCCGTTTCGGACTCGGCCATTTTTCCCATTTGATCACCGAACTGGGCGCCTTGCGACAAGCGAACACTCTGCTGCTGGATCGGATCGGACCTCGTGTTTGGGAGAACACGGGCCAGCTTTCCGGCAACTCAGTCAGCGTGCGGCTGTTAGCCTGGGTGATGGCCGGACACCTGCATCATCACCTTCAGATCATCGAACAGCGCTGCAACGTGACGGTCGGGCGCGGTCCGATTGGACCGTCGTAACGCATGGCGGCGACCAGCCGGTGACTAGTCGTCTTTTGTCCCGAGTGCTCGCTTGCGGATCTCGGGCAACTTGTTGCGGTGGTAGCGGTGCGTTCGAAATGCATCCAACAACGCTAGCCCGACAACGGTCAACAGGGCCGCAATCACCGACAGCCAACAGGCAAGCCAAACCGCGGTTTCGTCCGGCCCCGCGAAGGCGGCCACGCCGATCAACACTCCCGTGGCCAGCAGGATCATGTGCACACGCCGCCGTGATCGCGACCTTCGACGCAAATACTCAAGGTCAACCTTGGTTCCGCTGTAGGTTTCACCCGGCCAGCCCTGCTGGTCAGTGAAGTGCAACCACAGCGCGAATCCAATCACGGTCGCGGAGAGGACCAGGCTACCGGCAAACATGGAGCTGTCCTTATCTAAGAAATCGTCATTGTTGCAGGAGCCACTGGTGAACGACCCAGACGACGGTCGCCAAGCTTTCGCCACTGCAGTTGGCGGGAACATCCTGTTCGGTGTGCCAATACTGCGGCGCTCCAATTCCCGCCCGCGGATAGTCGAAGTCGATGAGATCGGCCGTCGGTATTTTGCCAATTCTGTTCAGCGGCAAGTGGTCATCCCGGATCTCGTGTCGAGTTCGTGGAACGAATGCCTGCACACCCAGCTTCGCGGCCACCGCCCAGATCTCTCGGACGACCGGCTTGGCGTATCTTAAACTGTTCACTTCGTAGTAGATCTTCAGCTCCCGGTCCCCCACCATGTCCAGCAACACACCGGCCTTGTAGGGAGTCCCTGACTGACGACCTCGATACACCTGAGCGAAGTGGGTCGAGCCCAAGAAGTAATCGTCCCGGCCCTCGCTAAAAACGAATTCTTCGGCATCAAAAAGAACGATGTCCACACCAACGTCGGCGGGCAGGTCATTCAGCTGATGCGAAAGTTCCATTAGCGCCGCGGTGCCGCTTGCGCCATCGTTCGCGCCGACGAAGACGCCTCGTTTGTTGCGTCGATCGCGATCAGGAAACGGTCGCGTGTCGTAGTGGGCGCACAACAAGAATCGTTTGGGCCGATCAGCATGCCAGGACGCGATCAGATTCGACATCGTCACCCGCTGTCCCGTTTGGGGATGACGAATGTCGTGCGACTGTAATCGCACGGCCGCCCCCTGGCGCTTGAAGAAGTCCAGCAAGTAAGCTTGCTGCTTCTGCATCGCGGGACTGCCTGTTGGGCGTGATCCAAAGTCGCACAGCTTCACCAGGTAACCCATCGCCCGGTCGGCATCGTATCTGGCGGGAATCAGCTGGCTGGCAGAGGACTTGGTTTCCGGACCGCGATCGATGCCGCCGGCAGCAACGACCCACGTGACCAATCCGGCGACGATGAGACCGAGAGTCAAGGCCGCGAACCCGAGGCCTCTGCCTGTCGTCGGATCATTGCCTGCCGTATCGTCACCCTTCGAGACCGATGGCTTGGACGTCGACGCGAAACGAGGGGCATTAGTAACGGCCAAA
>JBCCUO010000734.1:0-2650 GCA_039196805.1 Planctomycetota bacterium
GCCAGCGTGTTGGGTTCTGACGGGCGGCAACACCCGTCAGGCTCGCGCCAAGCGGCTCATCGCATGCAATCCATCAGCCGCAACGCGCCAGCGTGCCGGGTCCTGACGGGCGGCAACACCCGTCAGGCTTGCGCCAAACGGCTCATCGCGTGCAGCATCCAACAGCCGCAACGCGCCAGCGTGTCGGGTTCTGACGGGCGGCAACACCCGTCAGGCTCGCGCCAAGGGGCTCAGCGCGTGCAGAAACCATCAGCCGCAACGCGCCAGCGTGTCGGGTCCAGACCAACGGCAACACCCGACAGGCTTGCGCCAAACGGCTCATCGCGTGTAGCATCCATCAGCCGCAACGCACCAGCGTGCCGGGTCCAGACCAACGGCAACACCCGTCAGGCTCGCGCCAAACGGCTCTCAACCGACCAACGCAGCGGCCCGTTTCAAACCATCCGGAACTGGATCCAGCGGCCAATACTCCAGACCAACGTACCCGTCATAGTCCGTTGCTTGGATCGCCTGAAAGACCTGTCCGTAGTTGATCTCGCCCGAGGTCAACTCATGCCGCCCGGGGTTTCCGGCGGCATGGAAGTGACCGATCTTCTCGACGTTGCGAGTGATCGTGTCAATCAAATGGCCTTCGGTGATCTGCTGGTGATAGATGTCGTAAACGACTTTGACGCGATCGCTGCCCACCTGATCGATGATTTCGAATGCTTCGTCGCTTCGTGTCAGATAGTACCCCGGATGGTCGACGATCTCGTTGAGGGGTTCGATAACCAGGGTGACGCCTGCCTGCTCTAACATCGGCGCGGCCTGCTTCAAGCCGTCGACCAAGCTTTGATGCTGAACTTCGCGATCAGTATCGGGTATCGCGTCGCCCACTTGCGAGATCAGGGTCGGGCAATTCAGTCGCGTCGCGGCATCAATCGATTCGCGGAGCCCTTGCAGGTAATCGTTTCGGACGGCGGGATTGACCAGGCTGATGAATCGCGTGCAGCAAGCTGCGATCTCAAGGCCAAACCGATCGCGAGCCTCAATCACGGCTGACAGATCCTTATCCCACCAACCCCAAAACTCGAAAGCGCCGATGCCGCATTGATGAACCACCTGGAGAGCGGATTCAAGCGACTGGCCTTCCATCACGGCATCAATGCAAACCGAAGGATTCAAAGTCAAGGGATTGTTCCTGATGTAGCCGCAAGCTGCGGGAGTGCGAGAGGCTGAGCTTAAACCCGGCAGCGTTTCACCGTCAGTTCGACTGCTTTGACCATCGCACGAGCTTTGTTCAGTGTTTCTTCGAACTCAGCTTCGGGGTCGCTATCAGCCACGACACCGCAACCTGCTTGCACGTAGATCACATCGTCTTTGGCGACGATCGTTCGAAGGGCAATGCAAGTGTCCATGTTGCCACGGTAGTCGATGTATCCCACGGCGCCCGCGTAGGGTCCACGACGATGGGGCTCGATCGAATCAATGATCTCCATCGCGCGGACCTTTGGGGCTCCCGATACCGTCCCGGCTGGCAAACAGGCTTTCAACGCATCAAAGGCGTCCAAACCGTCGCGGAGTCGGCCTTGCACCTCGCTGCTGATGTGCATCACGTGGCTGTAGCGTTCCACAACCATCACTTCCGTGAGATCGACGGATCCAAATTCGGCAACCCGTCCAATGTCGTTGCGACCAAGATCGACCAACATGACGTGTTCTGCGCGCTCCTTTTCATCAGCCAGCAACTCTTGCTCCAGGGCCCGATCTTCCTTGTCGGTGCTTCCTCGTTTTCGTGTCCCAGCCAATGGCCGAACCGTCACCACGCGATCCGCGACGCGGCACATGATCTCCGGCGAGCAACCAACCAACTCGCACTCCGCCGTTCGGACATAAAACATGAATGGACTGGGATTGACGACGCGTAGCGATCGATAAACCTCGAACGGATCGACGTCGGTTTGGACACTCAGTCTCTGACTGGGAACGACCTGAAAAATATCGCCGGCCTTGATGTATTCGACACATGTGCGGACGGCATCGCAGAACGACGCTCGCGTGAAATTCGACTCAACGTTCAGCGAGTCATCCGACGACGAAGCTGGCAATTCCTCTGGCGTGTCGAGGTGTGGCCGGGAGAGCTTCGCCAAGACGTCTTCGATCGCTGCAGTGGCTTCATTCCGCGCTCGAATCGCATCGGCTGGCGACTGGACGTTGCGACAGTCAGCCAACGACACCACGATGATCGTCTTGGCGACATGATCAAAGACACAGAGCGTGTGGTAGAACGCGAAATCCAAATCAGGAAGCTGGCGATCGTCCTGGGGCGCGTGGGGCAAGTGTTCGACGTACCTCACAACGTCGTAGCCGGCGTAGCCAATGGCACCGCCGACAAACGGCGGCAAGCCCTCCAGTTCCGCGACGCGGTCGGTCAGATGGCCTCGCAACGCGTCGAGTGGATCTTTGTGATGCTCCTTCGATGATTGCCCCGTCACTAGGTCATCGATCCGCACGTCATTCCCGCGAGCCGAAAAACGGTGGATGGGGCGGGTGGCCAGAAAGCTGTATCGCCCCACCTTTTCGCCGCCGATCACACTTTCGAAAAGACAGGCCGGCCCCCCGTCGTCCAGCAAACGGAACGCTGTCACGGGAGTCAACGTGTCGCTCAGCA
>JBCCUO010000735.1:0-2648 GCA_039196805.1 Planctomycetota bacterium
GCCGATTCAGTACGCCCTGACCTATCCCCGGCGGCTTCCCGGGATCAGTCCACCGCTGTCGATCCGGCAAGAACACCAGTGGGAATTGATCCCGGCCGATCGCGAGCGATTCCCGGCGCTGGAACTCGGGTTTGAAGTTGCCCGCGTCGGCGGCACGGCGGGAGCAGTTGTCAACGCCGCCAATGAGCAGGCGGTTGAGCTATTCTTGGAAGGCCATGTCCCCTTCACCGACATTGTTCGAATCTCACAGCTGGTTCTCAGCCAGCACACTCATGAAACGACCCCCTCGCTGGGGAGGTTATTGGAATTAGATGACTGGGCTCGCAAAGAAGCGCGGCGGTGCGGCGAACTTGGGGGTTGAAGCGAGCTGCGGAAAATTTGACGGTTTCCTGCCTGCGCGACCCAATTTGCCTCGTCGTCAGCCTTACCGATTGCGTACAACACGAGCATGAACGAACTGCTAAACCCGTTGCTGATTTTGGCTGCTTCCGAAGAGCCAAGTTTCTTGGTCTCTCTGGGGCTGGACGTATGGTTGTGGACGAAGGTCGCACTCGGAATCGGGCTGGTCATCTTTGTCCATGAACTGGGCCACTTTCTGGCGGCGAAGACGTTTGGCGTCAAATGCGAAAAGTTTTACGTTGGCTTTGATGTGCCCATTCAATTGGGCCCGATCAAGCTTCCGCGCACGCTGGGGAAATTCACCTACGGCGAAACCGAATACGGCATTGGAATCCTGCCGCTTGGCGGTTATGTGAAGATGCTGGGTCAGGATGACGATCCGCGCAAAGCGGAACAGGAAGCCGAGCGCATTCGTCTGGAAGGCGGCCAACCCGACGAGGAGCCAAAGCTGGATCCGCGTAGCTATCCCGCCAAGCCGGTTTGGCAGCGGATGGTGATCATCAGTGCCGGCGTCGTTGTGAACGTGATTACCGGAATCATGTTCGCTGCAATCGCTTTCAGATTTGGCGTTCCTTACACGCCGGCCATCGTCGGCAAGGCCACGCCGGGTGGACCGGCCTGGCAAGCGGGCATCGAGCCCGGTGGTCAGATTCTGTCCGTTGGTGGCTTGGATGATGGGCAGATGCATTTCAAGGAAATGCAAATGACCGTGTTGACGCTGGGGCTGGACAGTCCCGACGAACCGGTTCCCGTCTCGATCCGCTACGGCAATCAGATTCGAAAGTACGAAATCAACACCAAGGCGTCGCCACTCAATCCCGATCGGAGACTGATCGGCATCAACAGTGCCTCAGACGCTCGACTGCACGGGCCACTCGTTGCCGTGCCTGGAACGGCTGCCGACAGCGTGCTGACCAAAGAGGATGCCAAGTCAGAGATCATTGAAGTCGATGGCAAGTCGATTGATTTGGCGGCGGACGTACCCGCCGTGCCGTTGCTGCAGGCGATCTACGGTCGACCTGCGGCGCCGATTGAATTGACGCTTCGCAATAGCGACCAAACGGAGCGAACCGTCGTGCTACCGCCGCAAGCGGCGCGCTCGTTCGGGGTGTCCTTTGCGATCGGGAAGATCACGGCCTTGATCGACGGCGGGCCGGCCGAGCAAGCCGGCTTGAAAGTGGGTGACGTGATCCTGGCAGCCAACGATGTGCCTGTCGATGCCTATCACTTTGCCTTGTCGCCGACACAGCCGGGCGAATCGATCAACTTGACGGTACGTCGTGGCGAAGGGGAGCAAGCGAAAGAGTTGTCGCTCAGCGTGACCGCCTCGGATACGCTTTCGGCCAACGCTCCCGTGTCGGTCATCGCGTCGACCATTGCCAGCAACTCACTCGGCCTCGCCTATCAACCCACGACAACGGTGCTGACGGCTGACGAGGCAACGGGGCTGAAACCGGGAGACGTGATCCAAGAGGTCAGGGTCGTCTTGGATGACAAGACCAAGGAGAAGCTCTCCGACGTGCTCTCGGATCGAGGGATAGAACAACTCTCGGAAGGCTGGGAATTCAACGCCAAGCAGACGCTTTCATCGTTCATGGACTCGGTGCAGCTCCTGCCCATCGGTACTGAGGTGCAACTCAAGGCAACGCGTCCGCCCGAAGGCGAGGTGATCGAGGTCACCGCGACCGTTCAGAATGAGGAACGGTACTGGTACGAAAGAGGGCTCCAACTCGCGCCCGTGTCACGCACCCAGACGGCCGCATCGGTCGGTGAAGCGATCAACCTGGGCATTCGAGAAGGCCAGCGGCGTTTGGCTGACGTCGGCGGTTTTCTCTACATGTTGGTCCGTGGCAAAGTGAAAGCGAAATACGTTGGCGGGCCGATCGCCATCGTGGGGATGGCGGGTGCCGAGGCCGAAAAGGGCATTTCCAAACAGCTGCTGTTCCTGACCTTTTTGAGCATGAATCTGGCCATCTTGAACTTCTTGCCGATCCCGGCGCTTGACGGCGGACACATGATGTTTCTGACCGCCGAGTTGGTGCGCGGCAAAAAGATGGATGAGCAATTGGAGATGAAGTTGACGTTGGCCGGCGTTTTGGCGCTGCTGGCGCTCATGGTCTTCGTCTTTTCCAATGACATCGTCCGCAACTTGATGGCGGGCTAGCCGCGCTGCCGTTTCGGCAGGCACGACCGACCAGGGGCAGCCTTTCCAACCTCCCACTCCGCCTGTTGCTTCCCCCAGTTTTGCC
>JBCCUO010000736.1:0-2647 GCA_039196805.1 Planctomycetota bacterium
CAACTTCTTTGAAGATGACCACGGTGACATTCGCATCGGGTACGCCGACGGACGGTGGAGCCTGGACGTGAATCCCGATGCCTTGGACGGACCGTTCGCACCGGATGAAGTGCTGATCGTTGCCGGGCCTGATAGTCAAACGACGGCACCTGCGGGGACCGAATTCGACTTCTTGGGCGCCGAGGCGGGATCAGAGATTTACCTCCTTCCGCAAACCGGTGTACCGCCGACGATTCCCGATCTAGGCACCGGCGGCGAGGGAATCGAGGCGGGAGCATTCGCGAGTTACGACAACGCCGACCCTCGCGTGGATGCGACGGGCACATGGGTGGAGTTGCGACTGGTCGACATGCGAGGCCCCGACGGTGGCGAGTTCAGCGTGTATTCCTCGACGCTTGACGGCCCCAATGTTTGGATCGCAACCAGCGATGGAATCGATGAACAAGACGGTAAATTCATCCAAGCGGGCAGCCACAACCACTTCAACTGGGCGTTTACCGAGCCTGGTATCTACGAAGTCGACGTCTACGCCAGTGCGTTCCTGGACCGCAATGACAACGGTACGTTCGACGAAGGTGTCGACCCCTACACCGAAAGCGGCATCGTCACCTATTACTTCAGCGTCGATCCGCCGAACGGACCGGAGCCCTACACGATTCCGTCCGAGGTGGAGTCGGTCGACGTTCAGCTTTTGCCGGTTGCCATGCCTTCCGCTGCTGAGCTGACAGGATTGCCTGATGCGATCGATTCGGTATCCGTTGGCGAAAGTTACTACGTCGAAGTCTGGGTTCAAGACACGACCGGCCAGTCAGGCGGAATTGCTGGTGGTCACATCGACATTCAGTACACGACCGAGTTACTCGACGCTCTGCAGCTGACTCACGAAAGCTTCAATGTCCTGCAGTCAGGTGTGATCGACGATGCAGCCGGTCTGATCGATGACTTTGGCGGCGGAACTCTGACTCAACAACAAGCGGTTGCACCGGGCTGGGCTCGTCTCGGTTACGTCGAGGTCTTGGCCACCAGCGTCGGTGAAGCCGAGTACAGTCTGCTGCCGGGCAGCCTGCCATTCGCCACGTTCGGTGGAGGCAACATCGAGTTCGATGATGTCGATTTGACCGACATCGCAGCCGTCACGCACACCGAAGCGCTGCAGTTGGACTTCGCAGTCCTGCGGGAACCATGGCAGACGCACGGAGATGGCCATGTCGAACAGATTCCTGACTCGGAGTCTTACCTGCACGAATGGGAACCCTTCTACGTTGAAGTGTATTTGTCTAATGCTTCGGATGCGGGAGGCGTGCAAACGGTCGACCTCGATCTGACCTACAACACGTCAATCACGACGGCTCATCAGTTCATTCCCGGCCCGTCCTTCGAGTTCCCAAGCGGACTGCCGCTGTTCGATGACGTCGCAGGCTCCGTTTCGGACATCCAACTGATCGCAACCGAGATGGGACTCGGAGTCGAACCGGTACTGGTCGGACATGTGGTGTTTGCACCTGCTGGCTCAGACGATGTCGCCGTTAACGAGGCGGGTGATCAGATTCTTGGGCCAGGTGATCTCGGGCTGATGGCGTCCGCTGTCGCGGAGGTTGCTGATCAAGAAGCGCATGTGGCAACTGGCCAGACTCCAGACACCGCAATCTGGGCGGTACCATACGACGTTGACGATAGTGACCGAATCGATTTCGCGGACTTCTCGGTCTTCGCGGCTGCGTTCGGCGAAGCTGTCGGTGGCCCCGAACCACCATTCGCCCGTTGGGCTGACTTCGATGGAAGCGGGATGGTTGATTTCGACGACTTGGCTTACTTGGATGCCAACCAGGGGCTGACCGTCGACGACTTTGCAGCGTTGACTTTCGCGTCCGCGTATCCCACTTCGGAACTTGCTCTGCCACCGGCGGCGTCGACCGAGGCGCCCGAGCTGTCGGAAGCAACGTTGGAGTCGTTCTCGGAATGGGGGCCATTCAACAATGGAAAGAACACTTACGACGTCAACAACAGTGGCGATACGTCGCCCTTGGACGCTCTCCTTGTCATCAATGCGTTGAACACGCCATCCAAAGCCCGTCCCTACTTCTTGGACGTCAACGACGACGGCCAAATGTCGCCGCTGGATGCGCTGTGGGTGATCAACCAATTGAATCGAACTCAAGCTGAACGAGCCGCCGCAACGGACCAGGCATTGAGCGTGAAAAATGCGTCAGCCCCGCAAACCTTGTCCGGCGACACCGAGGACGAAGAGATGCTGGACCTGATCGCCGCAGATCAGCAGTTGTTCTAATCGTGGAGGTATTGAGAGCGTGGGGGCTGCGCCGTGGCGGCTCCAGTTGAAGCCAGCGCATTGGAGACTGGACGTAACCACTCGGCTATACGAGACGACGGATTTGCTACGCTTATGGCGTCTAAGACTCGTCTGATGTTCTCAACTCTATGATTCTCCTCGTAACAGGCCGCATAAGCACTCCGCATCGAATCTGGCTACGCAAATGATGATTGACGTTTCTTTTCAACGCAGGAAGTCTGAGATGAAGCCGCTGCTTGGAGCGACGATTCCGGTTTTGTGTCTGATGCTTATCGTGGGAACATCGGCCGCGGACGATTGGCCCCAGGGTCAGGGGAGCAGTCGCGATAACAGGTCTCG
>JBCCUO010000737.1:0-2639 GCA_039196805.1 Planctomycetota bacterium
AATCGAAGAAGCCAGGGCTGCGAGTGGCTTCATTAGAAAGGTCGAATCCATTTTCCGTCGGCTTGCCGTCGACATGCCACTTACCTGAGTGGTAGTTGCGGTAACCAGCAACACGAAGGTACTCCGCGATCGTCTGAGCCCAGCGAGGACGACTTCCGCGACCTCCGAATCCTTGCGGGGCCCCCGGCATCCCGTCCCGGCGGATCTGTTGTGGGTAGTAACCGGTCAGCAGTGCGGCACGTGTCGGCCAACACCGTGCTGTGTTGTAGAACTGATGGAACCGTAAACCGCCTGCGGCTAGACCATCCAGATTTGGCGTCGCGATCTCGCTACCGTAGCAACCGAGATCGGAAAAGCCCAAGTCATCCGCGATGATGACGAGAAAATTCGGTGTCTGCGCGGCCGTATCATGGGTCCACAGTCCTGTGACCAATGCAGCGATGATCAGGATCGTCGTTGAAACAATCGGAATACGTGGTTGCATTGCGATTCGGTCTAGCAAGGGAGGCGGGCGGAAGCTTTGCCGTTTGTAGCTCTGTCAATTAGAGCCTTTTTCTGACTCTGGTGTCGGGTAGCGCCACGCTAATCAGGACCGGTGCGGAATCGGTACCAGTACGCGCCGTCATTCAGTCGACCGGCTTGCTTTCCTCCAACCGTGATCCAACCTGGATCCGCCAAGGCGAAGTAAGTCGTGTACGGCTCAAGTCGCGGAAGATCCTTGAAGTTGAGCTGAGTGGACCCTTCCGAAAGATGGTGGGTACTCGGTTCCGCCTGCCAGACAACAGTGTTCACGTCCCGCGCCGCGTAAAGACGCAGTGATTTGCCGACGGAGTATTCGAAACTGACCGGCTTTGAAAAATGAAAGTTTAGTGACGTGTCACACGGCACGTCCATCGCCGACGATGCGGGCTGCGCCCGCACGAAGTAGGGCATCACCATCCGCATGCGGTGAAAGCCCCAGCCTTCCTGATACGAATTCAGCGGAGCCCGCCAGGCCGAAGGCATCGCCGTGCGATCTTGCGCAAACCGATACCATTTCTCACTCAGTCGTTTCAGTTGTGCGGGTGATTGCTTCGACACATCTTGCGATTCCGCCGGATCTCGGTCCAGGTTGTATAACCGCCAGGGCCCGTCGTTGATGCTGGAGATCTTCCATTGGCCTTGGACCAAGCCTTTGCCCGTTTGGTTGAAGCACCAAAAGATCTCATCGTGAATCGCTAGGTGATGTAACGTACTTTCAGTAAGCAGCGGCAGCATGGATCGTCCATAAAGCGGCTCCAGTTTTCGCCCGCCATCTGTAGTTGGGTACGACGCTTCCACAAGCTTCAGTAGCGTTGGATAAAGGTCGGACACATGCAGTCGCTGAGACCGGATTTGCCCAGCATCGGCCTCACACTTGCGTGGCCAGCGAACGATCAAAGGCACGGAGACTCCACCCTCCTGCGCGGAAGACTTGTACCATCGGAAAGGTGTGTTTTTTAAATACGACCATCCGTTCGAAGCAAACGGCGTGGAGTCTGGGTCCCAAGGGACTTGAATGTCGTAAGTGCGTGGGTCGCCGTTGCCGTAAGCACCACCATTGTCGGCCAGAAAGATCACCAGCGTGTTTTGCGCGAGCCCTGACCGATCAAGATGGTCCATCAGTCTCCCGACATTCCAGTCAAGCCGATCCAGCATGCCCGCATAGGCCGCCATGCGGTGACTCTCTTGAATCTGGATCGACTCCGGCAGCTCGTCCCATCGTCTCACCTCAGCTTCAGGTTCCGACAGGACGTACCGATCGTCGATCATCCCGATCTCCTTCAGCCGTTCGAATCTCGCTTGACGCAGCGAATCCCACCCCGCCAGATACCGATCGCGGTACTTCTCAACGTTCTCACGTGGCGCGTGCAACGGAGAGTGCGGGGCGTTGAACGCGAGGTACGTGAAGAAAGGCTTGCCCTCGGCCGAAGCGTGATTGATTTCGTCGATCGCGTTGTTGGTGAATGCGTCAGAGCTGTACCAGTCATGAGGGACATCGGCGGGTGGATTGCGATCCGTTTGGATGGCCGGTTTCCCTCGCTCGTGGCCGGTCCAACTGTTGATGGCTCCGCCCAAGAATCCATAGAACGAGTCGAATCCTGCGTCGAGCGGATGGCCCGGCTGATGCCACTTGCCAGAGATGGACGTCGCGTAGCCAGCCGCGCGAACCAATCGCGCGATGGGAAGCGAACGTCGGTAGTGGTCCGACTGCGAATGCGTGTGCCCTGTCATCAGACTGGTTCGGGTCACCACGCACATCGGGTTAACGTGGAACTCGCTGAAGCGAAGACCGGCAGCTGCCAGACGATCCAAATTCGGTGTCTCAATCTCGCCTCCGTAGCATCCAAGATCCGAGTAACCGACATCGTCAGCGACAATCAGAAGGATGTTCGGGCGATCTGCGGATGAGGTTGTCGCAATCAGGGCAGCGCGCAGCAGCGACGGCCAACCGACCAAGAACACTCTCATCGCTTGATTTTCCGCCTTCTCTTTCGGGACCTCGTGTCTGCTTCGGGTGGTGGCGCGTCGCGTTTGCCGTCGATGTACCAGTCGAAGTACTTGTCAGCTTGGCGACTCATGGCGTCTGACTTCATTGCTCCAATGCCAGGGGGCGTCTG
>JBCCUO010000738.1:0-2628 GCA_039196805.1 Planctomycetota bacterium
GCACTGGCCCGCGAAGAACGTGACGGGTCGCGATGTGAAACCGATCACGGCACATGTCGACGTTCTGCCGACGCTGATCGACCTCTGTGGAATCGAGGCGCCCGCCGACGTCCGGTTTGACGGGCGATCCATCGCGCCGTTGGTTTTCGGTTCCAAAGACGACTGGCCCGATCGGATTCTGATCACCGACTCGCAGCGCGTGAAGGATCCCATCAAGTGGCGTAAGAGTGCCGTCATGACGTCCCGTTGGCGGCTGAACAATCAGTTGGAGCTTTACGACATCAAAATGGATCCGGGCCAGAAGAAGAACGTGGCGCAGCAGCACCCTGACGTGGTCGGCCGCTTGCAGGCGTTCTATGACCAGTGGTGGGCTGAGCTTGAACCAACGTTCCAACAGAGCACGGCGATTTACTTGGGGCATCCCCAAGACAATCCCGCACGCTTGACTTCTCACGACTGGATCACCACCAAGTCGACACCTTGGAATCAGCGTCACGTGCGCCAAGCACTCAATGGCCAGGGCAACGTTGGCTTCTGGAACGTTCACGTTTATCAATCGGGTCGCTACAAGATTCGACTGCGGCGTTGGCCCGAAGAGGCGGATGCGGCGATCGCGGACGAGTTGGCCGCGGGGGATCCGGTTCCCGGAGAGCGTGCTTTCCGCGATCAACTGGGAGTCGGCATTCAGCCAGTGCGTGCAACCGTCAAAATCGGCGACAAGACGCAAACGCTGGATGTCGGCGACCAAGCCAAGGAAACGATGTTCGAAATCGATCTTGATCAAGGAACGACGCGAATGGAAGCGACCTTTGAAACGTCAAGCGGCGAAGTGTACGGTGCCTTCTACGCGTACGTGGAAAAGCAGTGAGATGACGCGGTCTGTGCTTCGCCAGTTGTTGCCCGGCGTACCCGCTACTGGACGTCCAACGCCATACGAAGTGTTTGGCCTGGATGCCGGAGAAACGGACGAATCGACGATCCAGAGCGCGATCTCGCTGACGACGGCGCGAGTGAATCGGTCAAAGGGAACGGTAGAAGCCGAGGTTTGGCGTCAGGCGGCGGTTCTGATCAAGTCGTCGCACGCCGTCTTAAGTCACCCGCAGCGAAAGCATCAGCTGGACACGCAAATTCAAGTCAGTGGTGACGCCTCATCAGCCTCGGACCCGCTCAAGGGCATCTTGCCCTCGGCTGACCCACTCGCTCCGTACGTGGAAACGAGATCGGGCGCAAAACCCGCCCCCAAGGTCGCTGCGTCTGAAAGCGCAAGATCGTCCAGCATGCCCGCGGGAATCTTCGGGACTTCGAGTACAGCCCCAGAGCACGAAGTGGATGCGGAACCGGGATCGGCCGACGCGATTCCGGCGATCGCAGCACCGGTAAGTCCGTCGTCTGATGCCTCGGAATCCGCGCGGGGCGAATCGTTTCCTGCCGGCGTCCCATTGCTCGAAACCACCGATCAAAGAGCGTCAGTGGGCGCGCCCGACGACGGTGTGGTCGTGCCAAAGTTTGACAAGCCCGCCAGTCGTTCGCAGCGTCGTCGTGGACCTTCGGTCGTCGGACTTTTCTTAGGCGCGTTCTCAATGGTGCTGCTATTGCTGATCTGTGGCTTGACCTACTTTTTGCTATTTGGACCGGGGCAGGTGCAGATCTCGTCGGGAAACAATGGCGTTCGGATCAGCACGGACGGATCATCACCGCAGCCAACCGTCGTCAGTCCGCCGACGGCAATCGAAGAGGGCGAACCAGCGACTGACCGACGCGAGCGCGAGCCGCGGCCGCGTCGAGATGAAGTGATGGGCGCATTGGCGGGCGATGTCCCTCCGCCGAATCAGGCGTCTCTTGGCACCGATTTGATGCCTGGATCCAGCAACGACATGGATCAGATGGACGAACAGTTTTCAAGTCAGGACGCACCTTCCTTCGACGGTCCGCCGACGGTCATTCCGCCTCGAAATCCAACCACGGCTGACCCTCTCCCTGCATCCGGCAGCAGCGTGATGCCGCCATCAGCGATGACACCTGATCCGGTCGACGCGCCCGATCCCAAGATGCCAGCAACGTCGCAGCAACTGGCGGCTGCGACAACCGCCATCGACCAGTCACTCAAAGCCTTGCGTGACGCGGACTGGGATCAGATGAAACCGCTCGCACAGCAAGCGGTCGACCTTGCGATCACTGCTGAGCAGATTGAGCAGGCAAATGGTATCTACCAGGTCGCTGATCTGGGGACGTACTATCACGGCGCAATTGTCCGAACACTGGGTCAATTGACCGTCGGCAGCGAGTTGACCGTGTCGACCCTGACCATGTCGGTCGTCGAAGCAGGCTCCGATCGATTGGTCCTTAAGGATCGAGGGCGTCTGCGCACGTTCCAGTTCAATGAGTTCCCCCCGGTGCTCGCCAGGGCCCTTGCGGAAAAGTCGCTTCGCGCCGATACGTCGACGTGCTTGGCCGCTCAGCACGTCTACGAGACGTTGGCCCCCAAGTCGCGCGGCCAGTACCGCGATACCGCAATTCAAGAGATCCTGATTGGGATATTTTTGCTGAAATGTTAGGGCGATTGGAGCCCAGCCGCTCGGTAGTTGCCTGCCTTGTTCCCTCTTCTGTTCATTGGGGGAGCAAATCCAA
>JBCCUO010000739.1:0-2621 GCA_039196805.1 Planctomycetota bacterium
AGACGAAACTAACCAAGATCAGCCCCCAAACAATGACGGCGATTCGGAACGGACGATCCGGCCCCGGCAATGAAACAGATGGTGGCTTTGTGGCGGTCAGAGACGCTGACATCAGTCTTGCCCCTCCGACCCTGAATGCGAATCTGACACGGACTGCGAATTTGGCGCCGACCATGAAACGATCAGAAAGCTGATCAGTCGAACCACCGCCGTGACCGTGCAACTGGTTGCGTAACCACACGCCGCACCTGACACTCCCCAATTCGGGATCAACGTCCAGGCTGTCAATGCGCCGGCGACCAAGCCGAGGACCGAGGCGACGAAATTGAACTCGGGACGCTCCAGTGTGCGCAGGCCGTGGTTGAACGATACCCCAACCGCTGACGCAAAAACGCCCAGGCAAAGCAGGCTGATCGTGAGCCCGTTGCCCGCAAACTGGGAACCGTAAATGAATGACAGCAACCGGTCACCCAAAAAGAACACCACGGTAGCGAACGTCGACAGAAGCAAGGTAAAAGCCGCCGTCGCTTTGGCCACCAAACGCCGCACCGAGGCAGCGCCTCCCTGATGCATTGCCGACGCGATACTGGGGGATAGCAGATTCTGCAGCCCCAGGACGACCGGGTTGGAAAGCATCACCAACGTCATGCAGGCACCATAGACACCCACCGCAGCCTCACCGATCAGGCCTGCCGTCATCCACTGCATCGAAAAGCCGACCATCGCGAATGCCATCTGGCCGCCGAAGACCCAACGTCCGAATTGCCAACCCCTGACAAACTCGTCCGCATGATCCCCACCGGATAGCTGGAATTGGCGGCGGCTGAGCGTCCACCATCCGGCCGCGCACAGACCGCTTGCCGTAGCGACGACCCAGAGGCCGGCAACTCCCGAAAGCCAAGTCGAATAGGCCAGCATGGCCAGCAGGACAACTTGCACCGCGGCGATCAATCCGTCCAGCATCAGCGCACGTGTCACCTGGAACGAAGCGAATTCGAATCGTCGAGCAAACTCGCGGAGCAACACGCAGGGACAGACGATCGCCAATGGCCCCAAGATCTTGGCCGTTTCCGACCCCGGTAGCCATATCCAAAACCCAATCGCGGACAGCCCCAACGTCGCAGCGATCAACAGGTTCAATGCGGCAAACTGAACCGCGATCGACCCGTTGTATCGACGCCTGAGATCGCCCTGCAGTCTGACACTGAATACGGTATGCGCCGCAGAGACCAGCGACTGCTGCGCGGCGATCGCCAAGACCACAACGCTCATGCCCATCGAGTAAATGCCCAACTCTGACTTGCCGCAAATCCGTCCAATCATGATGGTCGTCAGGAAGCTGATGCCACTCACAACGGCTTGGTCTGACAGGGCGGTCGCGGCGCGCAGCAACGAACGCTGTCGAGGTCGCGCGGCGCTCTCAGCGGGTCGACTAGTGGAGAGGATCGCCGACGTCACGTTCCTGAGCTCGCTTGCGGAGTGACGGCTGTGCGGGGCGGAAGATTCATCCCGCTTCGACTGTTTCAAGCACCGCGGGAAGAGTCGCCGCATCCGACTCCCAATCCCGATGGGGCGGTTCTTGCTCGGTAGGCTGCTCCGGCCAAAGCAGCTCGCAGATCACGCCCACGCTGCAACCGAACGAAATCGACGCGATCAAGCCCAATGCCAATACAACCAGATTGTTGAGCCCGACGGGAGACTCAACGAAGGACGCTTTCTGCACTACATTGACATTGGAGATCCGCTGCGATTCCAACTCCTTTTGAATGCGGACTTGTTCCAGGCCTTCGACGTACCGTCGGTAATTGACGTCCAGCAGGTCGACGTCGCGCTGCAATGACGCGATCTGCAACTCCGCCTCGTTGACCGCCGCAATGTCAAGGGTCAACCGCTCACGTTGCTTCTTCAGCGCTTCCACCTCGGCTTGGCGGGCAGCTTGGTTCGCTTGTTCGACCAACAGATTGATACGCAGTTGCTGGTGCACCACGTTGGTGCCCTTGGTCGTTTGGACCGGCTTCTCTTCATCGTCAAAGACCGAGCGGGCTTTCTCAATCTGCTGACGAATGTCCTCCACCTTGGGATGGTCGGGTCGCAGTTTGGCAAGCAGCTCCGATTCAAGGATCTGCAACCGATACAGTTCTTCTCGCATGGTCGCCTTGGCGCTATTGGCCATGCCCACGGTTTCCGTTGCCGGCACCATCTCCGACTCACCGCTGAGCTGTTTCTCCAGCGACGTGATTGTCGAGGTCGACGAGGCCAACGCCGCTTCGGCCTGCGTCTGCTTCTCGGCCAGCGACAGCATCTGTCGCTCCAGCGAATCGGTCTTGGCGGAGATTGAGGCAATGACGTGCTGGTCCTTAATCTTCGCCAACTGCGACGCGGTGTCGGTCAACTCGGTCTTCAGTCGCCGTGTTTCGGCGTCAAAAAACTCGAGTGATCCAAGTGAACTGTTGGCGCGAAGGTGATAGGCCAGGTGAAGATCGATCACTTTCTGGACGATCATCTGAGCGAGCTTGGGCGAGTCGGCCTTGGCGGAAATCTTGATCACCGACGACGAGTCGCCCGCCTCAACCGAAAGCGAGTCGCGAACGGTTTGGATCGCCTGCTCGCGTTCGGAAATC
>JBCCUO010000740.1:0-2610 GCA_039196805.1 Planctomycetota bacterium
GAACTGGCCGGCTACGAAAAACCGACTCCGATCCAGGCACGCGTGATTCCGCACTTGTTGGAAGGCCGCGACATCGTGGCTCAATCGGAGACCGGAAGCGGGAAAACCGCCGCCTTCGCACTGCCCATTCTGACTCGCCTGGACATGCAGAAGCGCGAGCCGCAAGTGCTGGTGCTGACACCAACGCGCGAGTTGGCGATTCAGGTTGCCAAGTCCTTTTCGACCTACGGCGATGCGCTCCCCCGATTCTCAGTCGCGGCGATCTATGGAGGTCAGGACTACGAGATCCAACTTCGTCAGCTTCGCCGGGGCGTTCAGGTGATCGTGGGCACACCGGGCCGCGTGATCGACCACGTCCATCGTGGCACGCTGGACCTGAGCAAGCTGGATTGCCTGGTCTTGGATGAAGCGGACGAGATGCTCAACATGGGATTCATGGAAGACGTTGAGTTCGTGTTGGATCAAACGCCCGATCATCGTCAGATCGCTCTCTTCTCGGCAACGATGCCGGGGCCGATTCGCGACATCGCCGAAGAGTCTTTGAACGATCCGGCCAAGGTCACCGTCAAGCAAAAAGGCGCGACCGCCGAATCGATCACGCAGCGAGCTTACTTCGTGCCGCCCCGCGAGAAGATCGAATTGTTGCGGCGACTGCTGGAGGTGGAGGACACCGATGGCGTGATCGTGTTTACCAAGACCAAAGAGTCGACCCTATCGGTCGCCGAACAACTGGTGCGCAGCGGGCTTCGTGCAGTCGCGCTCAATGGTGACATGCCCCAGTCGGTACGCGAACGAGCCATCAACCAACTGAAGTCTGGCAAGCTTGATATCTTGGTCGCGACCGACGTGGCGGCCCGTGGTCTGGACGTCAGTCGGATCAGTCACGTCGTCAATTTTGACCTGCCGCACGACAGTGAGTCGTACGTGCACCGCGTCGGTCGAACGGGACGCGCCGGTCGCGAGGGAACCGCCTTCTTATTCTTGACGAACGCGCAGCGTGGCAAGCTTCGCACCATCGAACGTGCGACGCGGCAAAAGATCGAGCTCGCGGAAATGCCGACCGCTGACGCGGTCAACGCAAAGCGAATCGAACGGTTCAAAAACAGCATCACTGAGACCACCGCGGAACAGGACCTCACGTTCTTCAAGGAATTGATCGCTGAGTACGCCGAAGAGTCGGGGAAACCGATGGACATGATTGCCGCGGCTTTGGCGATGATCGGTACGGGAGGACGAAACTTCTTACTGAAGGACCGCCCCAAGCCCAAGCGAAGTGAAAGATCGTTTGACCGTGATCGCGACGGGGGACGCCCAGGCGGACAGCGTCAACGGCGCGACTACGAGCGTGACGACCGTCGCGGGGCGTTGCGTCCATTGGAACCGGGCATGAATCGATACCGCGTTGCCGTTGGTCGCCGCGACGGCGTCAGACCGGGCAACCTGGTCGGTGCCGTTGCCAACGAAGCCGGTATCGAAGGAGAGTACATCGGGCAGATTCGCATCTTCGACAGCTACACGATGATTGACCTGCCCGAAGGCATGCCGAACGATGTTTACGACACACTTCAACGCACTCGAGTGGCCGGCAAGCCCTTGCGACTGAAGCTCGCTGACGATGATCGCGGCGAACGACGAGGCCCACCCCATCGCAAGACGCACCACAAGAAACCAAAGCATCGCAAGCACAAGCGATAGCGGTCAGCGATAGCGGTCAGCGGTCAGCGGTCAGCGGTCAGCGGTCAGCGGTCAGCGGTCAGCGAGAGAAGCCGTTGGCGATCAGCTGTTAGCGTAACGTAATCCGTTCGCTCCCATCAGCCGCCGTGCGCTAGCACCCGGTTCCTTCTCGTGCTCCTCGTTGCGTGGCTCCGTCATGCAACGCACTGCACCGGAGGCTCCGCCTCCACGTCGCACCCTCCCTGAGCCTTCGATACACCGCATTGTTCCGGCTCTCATTCGCACTCGTGCTCAGCAACGCGGTGCTCGTGCTCAGTGAAACGGTGCTCGCCATCGAACGGCCTCGCAATTTTCCAGCCGGGGATTAAAAAAGCAGCAGCACATCGAGAATCAGAACGCAGGCGGGAACAAAGGCTCGGATCGATTACGAGCACGATTTAGTGCCAGGGCTGCCCACCATCGACTGACGACCCTCGGCGACGGACAATGCTCTCGACCAGTGGATCGATCTTCTCAGTGAGGAGGGGAACGATGATGTCGGCCGTCGCCGGACCGCCACGGCTAAGTCAAGCATATCAAAACGCCGGGGTTAGCAGCTCCGGTGCGTGTCGTTGTTTTTCGCCGTTCGGGTCTTCGACACCGGTCAGCTCACCATGAATGCGATAGGGTGCGAGCAAATCCATCATTGTTTTCGACAGTCCGGGAAAGGAGTAAAGCCCGCGATCCGCCCACGACGTGGTCGAAGCCAGATCAGGCCTGGCGTTCACGACGGAGTCGACCAAGGCGTCGTGCGGAACAAGGTACCAGTCACTGCCATCCGGGAACGCGAGCATCAAGTCCTTTCCAATGTAGTGTTTGGCGATCGTGCAGCGTCCCTTCAGTTGCACCTTCAAGAACGTGGTGCCGTCGATGTGCAGGGCGCGGACTTCATCGCCC